>JBILDL010000342.1:0-3460 GCA_044352635.1 Saprospiraceae bacterium
GAATTCTTTGCCCCCCTGAGTGAAATAACGTCCATTCTTCAAACTGACCTGTTTGATTCCCTAAAAAAATGTTTATGCTTGCGTTGTCATGTTGCGTTATAAGTATTTCGCCTTGCTCACAACTTATTGGTATAATTTTAGAATAAGCAACCACGCCATCATAATCTATTTGTTTTAACCGATAGTAAAAAAGACCACTCTTTTCTTGAAAATTCTGCCAGTTATATTGTCTTTTCGATTGACTTTCCCCATAACCGGTAACAAAAAAAACATCATTAAATACTAAGTCCGAACGAGCTTCTTGCACCCAAAACCCATGATTTTTACTTTCTGAATACGTTTCCCACGTTAGTTTAGGGAGATTTTGTTCATTACAATGACCTGAAAAAAGTCCTAATGATACGGGCAGAGCCACTTCTGTTGTCCCTGATAAAGACACATTATCAATGCGCATGGTTGCCGTCATCGCGGCACTATTTTGTCTGAAAAGATAGATTCTGACCTCTAAAGAGCCCCCACTGGTTCCTGAAATATTACAAGAACCACTAAAGTTATTACAACCTGAAATGGGAACAACACCCGAGGTTATAAATGTCTCAACACCCCAACGGAAAACGGAAACATAATAATCACTGGGTGCGCTCGACGACGACCTGGATAGCATAAAACTAATCCCAGAAATGTTTGCCCTGTATCCCTCTGAAGCGGTAACCATAAAAGACATATAGGAACTTGTGTTTCTTACGGTGGTGATAGGCCAAAAATTGGTAGCCCAGGTTTCTGGACTGGCACAAGTGGTAGGGCTTCCACTATTCTGAGCACCACTTAAACTACCACCACCAGAAGCTATACCGACGCCCATTGCTGAAGGTAAAATAGGGATACTAGGAATGGGGCCTGATACGTTTTCAAAATTCCAGGATGCCAGCTGCCCATAAATACAGTTTACAGGAATATATGCTGACGAAAAAAGAAGGAAAACCCTCAAGTATATGACCTTCATACTCCTGTCAATTTATATTGGTGATGACTTACTGGAAACAGGAATATAGAGGGCTGAATCGAAAATTGGTCTATTCTAAAAACAATCTGGCCTCTAATACTTTCCATGAGTTGTTTTATGAAGTAATATTTGGCAATAACGACCCATTTTTCTTCATAACAATCTAATAAATTACGTTCCATTCGAGATAACCTCTCATCGATAAGGAAGAAAGGAAGTAAGTTTTCAGGCGACACCTGTCCTTCCACTGTATTTGCAAATTTAGACGCTATAAATATCACGTCCATTCTCAAATCCTTACTTAACAGGCTTGCTCTTTCATTTAATGGAAATAGATAGGTCTCCGAAAATACCAATTCCGTTAATTCTATAATTCCATTCCAAAGATTATTTATGTAAAGCGGTTCCATTCCTATTTTTAGGCAATATCACCTGTTTTAACAAGGTATGAAAGGACAGAAAATGGCATTTTCCGTGCTGCTTAGATACCAAAAAATTATTTTGAATCCATTTTACTTAGATCGAAACTTACTTTTTAAAAATTGATATACTATGTAAATAAGCGCATATTTACCTCCAATCAGCATTTGTAAAGGAACCTGAGAGGCGCCAGTAGCCTCATATTTTTTGGAAACGGTAGGAATCATACTACCTTCTAAATCAAAAACACTAACTTTTCCTTGAAGGGATACCATACTTTGCCAGATTAACCAGATCATGGTTCCCCTATGTCTTATTTTTTTCTCAGAAACTTGGATTAATAACCAGGCAGTATGTTTATCAGTAACGGTCCAGCTTCTACCGTGAACTCGCCCCATTTCATCTTTTGCCTCAATTAATACATCGATTCCACCGGATTTCGAAATACTTTTTTGAATATTTTCGAAAGTAGGAAGATCCCATTTAAATGAAATATTTTTTTCTGCGAGAAAAAAACGTTGATTATTTAATAACGCATTGGCACTTTCTACATCTTGTTCTGAAAGGTGAAAAGTATTTTCGGCAGCTTTAAGATCGTTCTCAATGTCCGCTGAAAATTGCGCACGAATTTGTTGAATACTATCTAAGTTTTTAAACTGCCGCGTAAAATGAGTAAATTGAAAAAAACCACCTTCTTTCCATACCTGTGTATTTTGAAAATGCGGTGGCCAGCGAAAAATAATAAGGTCGGCTTCCAGACATATAATTTTGGACAGTTCCGCGATAATTTTTCTCTCTCTAATCGCTCTCGTTCCCTCTTTTTCATTTTTTAAAGGTAAAAGCCAAGGACCATTCCAGGGAGTAAAAGGGATAGGCAACAAAAGATTAATGCCTAGTTTTCGGGTCAATTTATAAGGCCAAACGGCAACTATTTCCCCGTTATGATCAATGATAACAGCGGGTGTCCACCCGTTTTCCCCACAATTTGCATCCCACCAATTTGCTTGATAGAAAAGGGGCAAACCAAGAGACTGCCTGATATATTCAAACTTGTCTTTTATTATTTTCATAAGGACAAAATACACTATAAACCGTAAAAATACAGCAATTTCTGACATTTGACATCCATGTACAATTGGCGCATCTTTCGTTTTTAAAAAAATTGAAATTATGTGCGGAATAACTGGTTTAATTCATCTGAGTGGCCTGTCTATTGATCCATCCCTACTTTTGGAAATGAATCTGGCCATAAAACATAGGGGTTCGGATAGTCAAGGAGTATTTATAGACCGTGATATTGGTCTGTCAAACAGAAGACTTCACATTATTGGAGAGAAAAATGAGGGACACCAGCCTATGCATTTCAAAGAAAGATATCATTTTGTATTTAATGGCACTTTATACAATTATAAAGCATTGGCCGAAAAATTAAAGGCCCAAAATATACCCGTTCATACCTCCTCCGATACCGAAATCGCTTTTACCTGGCTCATTCATTTTGGATTAATCAACCTATCTGATTGGGAAGGAATGTATTCCTTTATTTTTTATGATTCTCAGGATAAAAAAGTTTGGATAAGGCGGGATTCTTTAGGAATCAAGCCTTTATATTATGCATTGTTGAATGGATATCTGGCTGTGGCATCGGAAACCAAATCATTTTTTCATTTTCCTGACTGGACTTATGAAGTGGACAATGAAAAAATAAACCTTTTTTTAACCACCGGAGAGAGAGAAATAAAGGGTGATCCGTTTTGGAAAAAGGCTAAAGCGGTGCCCGTTGGCTGCACTTTTATAATAAGTTATCAATGTAACCGCCATTTTCACCTGACCATAGCAGCGGACAAAAATGAAAAATCTGACCGTTTTGATTTTTCTCATAAGCCTTTATCTTTTAAGGAAGCGACCATCCAGGGAAGATTACTTTTCGAAAATGCCCTGAATACCCATATTTCAGGTAATGGACCATTGGGTTTTTCCTTGTCGGGAGGGTTAGATAGTTCACTGATTTTTTCTCTGTACAAATACTTTCAGCCG
>JBILDL010000343.1:0-3457 GCA_044352635.1 Saprospiraceae bacterium
GATAGTTGGATTACTGGCTCCGATTATGATAAGACAACCATCAGTAGTCGTCTTGAATATAAGATATCTGATCAAACTAAATTAGTTGGCACTTTTGTTTATGGGACTTATTATTCTCAGATGAGTGGAAGTATTGATAGCATTGCCTTCTTTAAAAGAGAATATATAAGCACCTCTGATTTTACCTATAGAAAATCTGATGCCTTTCGATCACGTCTATCCCTTGAACATGATGGGAAAAATGGATCAAAATCATTCATTACCTTATTTCAAAGAAATAATAAGCATGGTCAAAATCCGAGCTACGCTATACGCTGGAACCCAGTTGCTAGCGCAACAAATAATCCAAAAACTGCCAGGGGGGAAATTAATTCCAATAATTTTGAAAGTTATGGTATCGTAGCTCAGCATAGTAAAAGATTTAAACTGTTGAACTCAAAATTAATTATTGGAGGATTGTATGATTATTCCCCGCAGGATTATTGGTCATATCTTGTAGAACTAAATGCAAACTTAAGACCTGACGGAAAGTCTGTTGAAAAATATACCATTTCAAAAGAAAGACCCGATGTTAAGATTGCCAATTATGATGCAATCATATTGAATTCGGCCATATATATGCAATATGATATGAAACCCACCGAAAAATTAAACATTTCTATGGGGGCACGATTTGACAATATGTCATTCACCTATAACAATTATATTAATAATTCTTCAGGTGATAAAGGCTATAAACAATGGACACCAAAATTAGGCTTGACCTATTCCATAAGTGATAACAAAGGTCTATATATGAATTATTCACAAGGTTTTGCACCTCCGGGGTTAACAGCTGTGTTCAGACCAAGACCAAATACAAATCCTGTCGAATTTTACACAAATCTGGAACCAGCTACCTTTCAAAATTATGAGATAGGTGGATGGGCCTCCTTTTTTAATAATAAAATCTTTGTAGATATTGCTGTGTATCAAATGAATGGAAAAAATGAATTATTAAATATTAGACAGCAAGATAATTCCTTTGACTATCAATCTGCAGGAAAAACACTACATAGAGGGGTTGAATTTGGATTAACCTATAAACCAGGTGAATCCCTTTTCTTCCGATTCGGTGGAAGTAATGCTTTGCACAGATTTGAGGATTTTCAAGTAAGTACCAAAACAACGGATGCTTTAAAAAACCTGGGAGGGTTTGAAATGCCTGCCTCTCCACGATGGATTTGGAATACAGAATTATCCTATTACCCATCTTGGGCAAAAAACATGAGAACATCTATAGAATGGCAGCATTTATCAGGTTGGTTTCAAAATCAAATTAACACCATTGAAGCTGAAGGTTATGATGTATTTAATTTTAGAATTGGCTACCAGTTTAAAGGTATCGAAATATACTCAAATGTCATGAATCTGTTGGATGAACTATATGCAACAGGTGCATCAAGGGGTAATAATATAACTGATAGAACAAATTATACCCCAGCAGCACCAAGGACAATAGTTTTAGGAATCCAATACAATTTTGTTAAAAAATAATTTTTGACTAATTCATATTATCATGAAAATAAAAAACCCAAATCTTTTTGGAAAAATTTATAAATGGCATTCATATATAGGTTTGATAACGGTAATACCTGTTATTTTATGGACCTTGTCAGGTTTTATGCATCCCTTTTTATCTCATTGGTTCAAACCATTAATATCGAGAGAATTTATTGCCCCTGTCGTAATTATAAAAGATCAACTTCAAATACCATTACATAAAGCTTTAGAGGCTAATAATATTGATGCATTTAGGAATGTGAGAATAATCCAGTTTAAAGACAGTAGTTTTTATCAGGTAAAAAAGCCTAATTCAGAATTTATATATTTGAATACTTACAGTGGTAAAATACTTTCACATGGTGATAAAAAATATGCAGAATGGATGGCCAGGTATTTTTTGGGCGATTCTATCAGCCAAATTCATAGTATAGAAAAAATAGATAGGTTTACACAGCAGTATAAATTTATAAACAGATTGTTACCTGTTTGGAAAGTAACCTTTCACAGACCTGATGCGATGGATGTATATGTAGAAACATCATCAACCAGGCTTGGAACATTTAACCCTATCTATAGAAAAGTTTTTTTATGGATATTTGATAATTTTCATAATTGGAATTTTCTTCATATTATCTCAAATAATAGCCTAAGGATTATTATAATGGTTACTCTTCTATCAATCATTATAGTTTCTTCCTTAAGTGGTATTATTATTTACGGATTTTTATGGAATAAATTCCAAAAACCAAATGCCACTGATAAACCTGGAATTTTAAGGAAATATCATAGACAAGTGGGTATTGCAGTGGCTTTTGTATCCTTCACTTTTGCATTTAGCGGAGCTTATCATGCAACTCAAAAATGGGAACCTGATTTATTGCCAGATTTAGTTTATGAACCCATCATTAAAACCTCCGAAGTAAATCAATCTTTTTTAAATTTTCCTCTGGAATGGAATAGACTGGTAAATATTTCGGTGGTTAAACCCGATAATGGATTATTTTATCAGGTATTTTATAATCCTAAAATGAGTGATCAATCCGAAATGTCTTGCCATGTTCCCACTTCATCCAGAGAAGCAAAAACAGATGTAACAAAACCCAAACCGTCAGCTGACATTATATATTTTAACATCAAAGACACAAGTATCTGGCAGAATGGGGATGTGAAATATGCTCAGTTCGTAGCGGCCTTTTTGACTAATAAGTTCCATCTTTTTAAGGACAAGAATCCAACCAAAGCTCGATTAATCGAAACTGAAAAACTTGATAAATTCGAAAGTCGGGAATATGGATTTGCTTTTAAACGACTACCAGTCGTAAAATTAGCTTATGAAACTCCTCAAAAATCAAGTTTTTTTATTGAAACTGCAACTTCACGTATAGCAGCAAAAATAGAAAATGCAGATCGTTTAGAAGGGTATTCTTTTGCTATTTTCCATAAATATTTACTTTTGGATTGGGCTGGTAAGAATGTACGAGACATCACAATGATGTTTTCTGCAATGGGTCTATTAGCTGTTTCAATTTTAGGATTGGTCTTATTTATAAAAAAACCATAAAATGAATTGGAGGCTATCCATTAAGTTTGGATAGCCTCTATATTTTAAAGGATAACAAGAACTTCCCTTAAAATATCAATAACTAACTATTTCACTTGACAGATAACCTATTCTCATGGCTACACATTCAATAGGTTGACTTGGCTTGTTTATTGGCTCAGTGTAAACTTTCCAGGATTTTTCTCCTTTGCTTCTCCAACCAATGGAGGCACCCACCGTGGAACAAGAAATATGTAACTTTTCAGCATGAATAGTCATTTTAGGTAAGGCAGTTACAGGCGGTTGGTTTTTGCCTTGCCACCAACCAGCAATCAAATCCTTTTCAGGAATTGCCCCTTTATCTGGAAAATC
>JBILDL010000344.1:0-3448 GCA_044352635.1 Saprospiraceae bacterium
TTTTCTAAGCATCACAGATGATATAGGATGTAAAACAGACACGATTTTATTAATAAAATCACCACCTGAAGGTTTAAAAATAAGTCTCGGTGCAGATCAAACTATTTTTTTAGGAGATAAAATTGAATTACCCGTAACAAAAAATATTCCGGACGAATGGATTAAAAATATTCAGTGGGAAGCAGACAGAATACCTTTTGTTTGTAAAAACTGTTTAGCACCCGAAGTATTCCCATTTAAAACAACCACTTATAAAGTGACGCTTACCGACATAAATGACTGTCAATCATCTGATATCCAAGTTATCAGTGTAGATGAAAGAGGAAGAATTTATGCGCCCACCGCTTTCTCACCCAATGGTGATGGTATAAACGACCGTTTCGAGATATATGCTGATAAAGCGGTCGAGAATATTGAATGGATGGGGATTTTTGATCGATGGGGAACCCTCGTTTTTGAGGCAAAAGAATTTGATCCAAAAATAAAAGGTTTAGGATGGGATGGTACCTACCTGGGTAAGTTGCTTGATCCCGCTGTTTTTGTTTTTGCGGCTAAGGTAAAATTGATTCAGGGCGATACAAAAATTGTAAAAGGTGAAGTTACATTGATGCGTTAATAACACTTACCCAAAAAATATTTCCCTGGTGCTTTTTCCAATGTTTTTTACGATGGCATCAAGTGGCAGATCGCTTTCATCTCCATTAAACGGATTTTCAATTTCCTCAGCTATTAACTCTATGGACGCCAGGACATATAAAATAAACATCGTTACTGGAATGATAATAAAAAATAATTGAGTACTATAAACTATAGGAAAAAGCATTACGTAAATGAAAATAAATTTTTTAATAAATACACTGTAAGTGAAGGGAATAGGCGTATTTTTTATGCGTTCACATCCTCCTGCTACTTCCATAAATTTATTTAATTCACTTCGAAACAGTTCAAGTTCATGAATAGAAAATAAACCATGTCTAACATCCGCTTTTAAGGCAAGGAATATTAATTTAGCTATAAACTGAGGTTGATTATTTATTTTTAAAATCTCATTTTTATCTTCTAAAATGGGATTATTCTCCTCAAATATTTCAAAATGGTTGGTATGTAACCTTTTATCTTGCAAATGCTGCTTTAAGGAGATAGAAAAAAGCTGCATTAAAGCACTATAATAAGCTCTCCTTTTTTCATTCTCAATAGGTAAGCTACTGTGTAAATGGATGCATATATTTTTAATGGCATTCGTCAAATCGCCCCACAACCTTCTTCCCTCCCACCAGCGGTCGTAAGCAGTATTTGTTCTGAATACTAAAAAAAGGGAGAGTGTAAATCCTAGAATAGAATAAACAATGCCAATATTATTAAATAAATCAATCGTTTTATTATCTGCGAAAAAAATATTTTCAATGTATGCCCAGCAACCCGCATATACTCCTACGCCGAGTAGCAATGGAAGAAGGCGTTTCATTGTTTCTGCCTTGTGTATTTTAAATATAAATGTAAACCAATCTTTAGCATTGTATGAAATCATAACTTAATATTTGTTGCCCTTAAACTACCTTAAGGGCAACAAATATAATTAAAATGCGTAACCTACGGCTACTGTAATTCCAGGTAATAAAATACTTGCTTTTGCATTATCAACTCCATTAAAATCTAACTGGTCAAAGCTTCCAAAAAAGGTTGTATATTTTGGACCAACGCCAATATCGAAAACAACTCCCTTTTTAGATCCAATTTGATACCCAATTTCTCCTCCTAAAACAAAGGTTCCGTATTTTATATCACCCGAGGAACCTGTATTATAGGCAACCTCAGGATTAACATAAAATCCACCAGGTGCCGGTTTTTTTGCATGCGATAAATAGTAACGGTAACCGGCTCCAATTCCTGCTACGTTAACTTTTAATCCTAAAAACCTGTAAGTGTACTTCGCTTTTAAAATGATAGAAGATGATTCACCTAATACCTTTTCATAAGCGAGATTGAAATTACCAAAAGCTAAGCCAAAAGGATTTGTCTTAATGACCGAACCAGGAGCTTCATCCTGAGCAGATAAAAAACGGGAAGTTAAGCCAACCAATAAAAACAACAAAACCAATTTTTTCATGACTAAAGATTTACGATGTTAGAAATATTAATCCGGAATGGCAAATGTCATATACACATCCCCAGAAGTTGTTTTAAGTTTACCACCACCACAAGCAATGGTGATAAATTGTTTTTCTCCCATTTTATACATGGCTGGAGTAGCAAATGATGCATAGGGTAATTCATATTCCCATAAAAGTTTACCATTCATTTTATTAAATGCTCTAAACATTTTATCGGGCGTACCTGCAATAAAGACTAACCCACCCGCTGTGACCACTGGTCCTCCATAATTTTCAGTGCCTGTAGGCGGAACACCCAATTTCTTTAAATCAGGATATTCACCCAGGGGAGTTTTCCATAACAATTTCCCACTTTTGAGATCTACTGCATTTAACGAACCCCAGGGCGGAGAAATTGCGGGATGCCCTTCTGGCGTTAAAAATTTATTATAACCTGCCATTTTATATGGAACTCGGTCATAAGCTGTTTCCTTCCTTTTACCACTATCGGAATAAATACCATTTTTCTCTGTTAAATCGAGCAAATAAATGGCTATTGCCTGCTTTTCAGATGCAAGAAGTCTTTTAAAAGAAGGCATCATTCTTCGTCCATTATTCAATAATGTGGTTAGCGTCTTTTCATCAAATCTCGAAGATATATTTTCTACACTTGGATTATTTCCCAATCCTTTTTTGTTTTCGCCATGGCAAACAGCACATTGCTCCTCAAACAATCTTTTTCCTGCTGCAAATTTTGTTTCCTTCCTAATTTCTTTCTTTTTTACTGCTTTCATTTCCATAATCCAGGGCATTTCATTGCTGTTAACCCATAAAATGGAAAGAAAAGGATCCACTGCTGAACCGCCCCACTCTCCACCCCCGTCAAATCCAGGATAAATTAAGGAGGGAGTTTTACCTGGTAAAACAAAAGCATGACCATAGCGTAAGGTAGCCATTTTTTCTTCCACCCAGGCTTTTTCGCTTTCCTTCAAATAAGGATTAATTTCATTTTTTGTCAATGTTTGTCTGGAAAATGGTTCCGGAAGGGAAGGAATAGGCTGGGTTGGCCATGGTTTTTCACCTTCCAGATCGGAATTTACCGGTACTTTTGTTTCAACAATTTGAAAAAAAGGCTTACCAGTCTCTCTTTCAAAAATAAAAATTTGACCATTTTTAGTCGTTTGAATCACCACATCTATCGCTTTCCCCCCTCTTTCAATGGTACTGAGGACAGGAGGCGTCGGCAAATCTTTATCCCACACATCATGGTGAATAAATTGGAAATGCCATTTTCTCTTTCCCGTATTCGCATCTAAAGCAAGGAGACAATTCGCAAATAGATTGGAACCTTTTCTGTT
>JBILDL010000345.1:0-3446 GCA_044352635.1 Saprospiraceae bacterium
TAAATTTTCCTTAAGTAATAAATCTAATTGATTTAATGTTTCTATTATTATAGGAATAGGTATGTAATTATATTTAATTTCCGTCATCATCAAATCCATGCATGATGGGTCAATTACTAACGATTTTTCCTGACTTTTTTCCTCTATGAAAATTTTTATGCCTGGGTAGCCTGCATCTGGAATAAAATGAAGGGCCTTGTTTTGGAATGTGGCTAAAGAGGCTATAGAAATATTATAATTGATGCCTTTATAATTTAAAATACAATAAATCCTTTGAGATATTAAGTGTTGTATTTCTAATATTTCATTTTCAACTTCTTTTTTTTGTAAATCTCCAATAAATTGTGAAAAATTTAAAAAATTTAAAACGATTAAATCATGATTATTTTTATTCTCTATATTTACATCTTGAATCAATAGAGAATTAACTACACTTTTTAGGAGATGTATATTATATATTTTAATTTTTCCAGATAAAGAGAGATTTAACTGAAGTAGTTGAGTTAATGATTGTGTATAAATGTAGTCAAGTTCAGGATACTTAGTTCCAAACAAGCATACATAGCCATTTAATTTAATAAGATTTGAAGAAACCTGGAGTTGTTCAGGGTATAATTTATCATATATCATTGATTCCAACTTCATTGAAAAGGGGGCTGAATCGTGCTAAAATCTAAGGATATAAATAAAATTTTAAACATAATACATTTTATTTTAGCTAGTTATCTAGATAATCTAAATAAATAATTAGAATCAAATGTAATAAAAATATAATTAAATATTTGTTGGCTCCGAATATTTTTTGATTACGGAGCGTAGTAGTGAGCAAATAATATGAACACTGAGTACTAGTGAATTGTAGCTTTAGGCGGAAAAAGATGCGTTAAGCACCTTTTTCGCCAACGAAATAATGTTCCTTTTTATCAAATAGAATATTGAATGTTGTTAAACTACCATAAATTTTCGTTATATATTGCTGAAGAATAATTTTATCCTCTTCACTTAATAATGTATGGTTATTAATTTTTTGTTCCATAACTCTCAACCTTTCTCTGGTCATAATAATTTTTTGGAAAAAAGTTTCGATGGGAATTTCTTTATTCTTGAGAGATTTGTCGAATGGCTGCAAAATTAACAGGCCATTCTTCCATCTATCTCCTAAATCAGGATTATCCTGTATAAGATTATAGTTCTTCAAAATCCTGAGCAAACTTTTTTCTGCTTCGGAATAAGTAATGGCTTCCTCAGCAGGAATATGTTCTAATACTTCCCATTTGTCGTAGTCTTTTCCTACTTGTTTAATGCCATATAGCATAAAGCAAACATCGTAGGAAATAGCGTATAATTTTATTATCACACCATCGCCAAAAGCAGGGTGATTAACCCTTGAGCCAACACCTAGATAATTTTTTTCCATTTTCCAATTTTTATGAAGCAAAAATAGGAAGGTAATTTTTATAAATTGCATTTAGAATGTTCAGAAATGGTAAAAATTTAGTCTATTTTGATAAATTTGCATGATGAAAAAGAACACGCTATTCTTAAGAACGATTAATAGAGACCTTGTTGAAAGGCCGCCTGTTTGGTTAATGCGGCAAGCTGGAAGAATTTTACCTGAATATAAAGCAATCAGGGCAAAACTAACTGATTTCAAAGAATTGGTAAAATCGCCTGAGTTGGCTGCTGAGGTAACTTTGCAGCCTGTTGAATTACTCAAAGTAGATGCCGCTATCTTATTTAGTGATATTTTGGTCATTCCGGAGGCAATGGGCCTAGATTATGATATGATCGAAGCCAGAGGCCCGTTTTTTCCAAAAACAATTCAATCAAAGAAGGATATTGATCAGCTTTTAAGTGGTGAGAGCGCTGCCGAAAGACTCGATTACGTGTATAATACTATCTCAGAAATCAATAAATATATTCCTGAAAACATTCCTTTAATAGGTTTTGCAGGAGCGCCATGGACTATATTGGCCTATATGATAGAGGGCAAGGGTAGTAAGACCTTTTCTGTAGCCAAAAAATTTCTTTATGCAGAACCTGAATGGTCTCATTATTTATTAGAAAAAATTACGGATAGTACTATTCATTATTTAAGGAATCAAGTTAATGCTGGAGTTCAAACCCTTCAATTGTTTGATTCCTGGGCCGGCCTTTTGAGTATGGAGCAATTTAATACCTTTTCTTTGCCGTATATGCAACGGATAAAAGAAGCCATTCCTGAAGTTCCCATTACTATTTTTGCAAAAGGTGCAATGTTACAATTACAAGATATTGCTGCTATAAAACCTGCGGTAATTGGCATTGATTGGAATATTTCTCCACTAAAGGTGCGTGAATGGTTGGGCGCAGATACTGTCTTACAAGGAAATATGGATCCTTGCCTGCTTTATGCCACACCTCAGCATGTTTTCGATGAAACGGTCAATATGTGTAGGGAATTTGGACGAAACCATATTGCTAATTTAGGGCATGGCGTTTATCCAGATACCCCTTTAGAGGGTGTAAAAGCTTTTATTGCCGCGGTGAAAAGTACTAGTTATGTTGAATAATGGGAATTTTGTATAAATTTGCATCGTTTTAATTTTCTTCCGGGTTTAATTAATGATATATGAGTTGGTTCAAAAGATTGAAGGAAGGCATACAAACTGCCACTAGAAATAAGAAGGAAGCACCGGAAGGACTTTGGTATAAGTGCGACCGTTGTAAAGAAACCTCTACTGCAAAGGAACTTAGAGAAAATTTCCATAAATGTCCTAAATGTAATTACCATACCAGAATTGGTTCGGATGATTATTTTGACATTATTTTCGATGCAGAATATCAACTTTTACACGAAGAATTAAAATCGAAAGATGCTCTTTCTTTCGAAGATGTAAAATCTTATCCTCAAAGATTAGAAGAAGCTTATAAGAAAAATAGTGTTTCTGACGCTATTACAGTAGCACTTGGTGATATTGACGGCAATAAATTAGTCATTGCCTGTATGGATTTTAGTTTCATTGGTGGATCTATGGGTTCAGTCGTTGGCGAACGTATTTCTCGTGCCATTGATTCGGCTATTGCTTCAAGGTGTCCATTGTTGATTATTAGTAAATCTGGGGGGGCCCGTATGATGGAATCAGCTTATTCTCTCATGCAAATGGCGAAAACTTCAGCAAAACTTACCCTGCTTGCCCGTGCTGGCTATCCATTTTTTAGTTTGATGACGGACCCAACCACTGGCGGAGTTACCGCATCATTCGCTATGCTCGGTGATATTAATATGGCAGAACCGGAATGCTTGATTGGTTTTGCCGGTCCAAGGGTTATTAAAGAAACTATTAAACGAGAACTACCGGAAGGATTTCAAACAGCAGAGTTTTTGCTTGAAAAGGGATTCCTTGATTTTATTGTGGACAGAAAGAACCTTAAAGATACTATGAGGCATTTATTGGTTCTTTTTG
>JBILDL010000346.1:0-3444 GCA_044352635.1 Saprospiraceae bacterium
ATTTGAGAAGCAAAGGAACAAAATAAGATGAATCAACTACTCGGAGAGTACGAATGTAAAATCGATGATAAGAGTCGTATGCGTCTGCCGAGTGGATTAATAAGTCAGTTGGGTAAAAGGGAAACCTATAGTTTTGTTGTGAATAGAGGGTTTGAAAAATGTTTGATGTTGTACCCGGAAGAGGTTTGGTTAAAAACAACAGCAGAGATTAATGATTTAAATGTTTATAGTAAAAAAAACAGGGAATTGGTTAGATATTTTTATCGGGGTGCTCAAAAAGTTGAGATGGATAGCGCTGATAGAATTTTGGTTTCCCGCAGATTGTTAGAATATGCCGGTATTGAAAAAGAGGTGATTTTATCTGCGTTTAATGACAGAATTGAAATGTGGTCTAAGGAGGTTTTTGATCAGCTCATGGATGATGAGCCAGATGATTTTTCCGATTTGGCTGAAGAAATACTGGGTCGCGGTAAACAACGATTGGATGACTAAAATGACAAACGTATGTATCACGAACCTGTTTTAGCGAATGTTTCCGTGGAAGCTTTAGAAATAAATCCAGACGGAGTCTATGTAGATGCCACTTTTGGGGGCGGCGGACACGCTAAAAGAATTTTAAATAAATTAAGTGACAAAGGTCGCTTAATCGCTTTTGACCAAGATCCCGACGTTATCGGGAATGTAACACACGATGAAAGACTAATTTTTGTACCACACAATTTCAGGTATATCCGTCGGTTTTTAAAATTGAACGGATACCTGAAAGTGGATGGTATCTTAGCTGATTTGGGTGTTTCTTCTTATCAGTTTGATACAGAATCAAGGGGCTTTAGTTTTCGTATGGATGGTGCTCTCGATATGAGGATGAATCCTACCACAGGAAAATCAGCCGCTGATATTTTGAATACCTATACAGAAGAGCAATTAGTTAGTTTATTGAGTGATTGGGGGGAAGTCAGAAATGCAAAATCTTTAGCCAGCGCATTGATTGAGGCCAGAAAGTTGAATCCTTTTAAAGATATACAAGGTTTTTTGAATGTCGTTAATCCATGGGTAAGGGGGGAAAGACCAAGGTATTTGGCTCAGGTTTTTCAGGCTTTAAGAATTGAGGTGAATGAGGAGATGGTGGTTTTAGCCGATTTTTTAAAGCAATCGGTTGATCTTTTAAATGATGATGGATTATTAGTGGTAATCTCTTATCATTCCTTAGAAGACCGTATGGCTAAGAATACCTTGCGATATGGAAACCCTGAGGGTACCTTACAGCAAGATTTTTATGGTAATATTTATCGTCCTTTTAATATATTAACAAAAAAGGCAATTACGCCTGATGCCGAGGAAATTAAAAATAATTCCAGAGCCAGGAGTGCCAAGTTAAGAGTAGGCCGGAAACTCCCTGTTGTATAGCTTTGTCCTGAAATGCAGATTGGGCATCTGTAGGCTTTGAGAAAACATTTTTTATGACACGTAATAAGGGGTTGCGAAAGTTTTTATTGTTGGAGTTTCTCGGTTCTGATGAAATATTTAATAAATTGCTTTATATATTATTTATAGGCTTCCTTGCCATGATTTATATAGCTAATTCTCATTTTTCGGAAAGAAGAATTAGAGAAATTCAAGTCCTCCAAGATGATATCAAAGAACTTCGGTGGGAGTATATGACGCTTGCATCGGAGAATAGGGTTAAAGCTCAACGTTCTCAAATGGCAGATAGATTTGCCATCTTAGGATTAAAGCCTTTCGAACGCAGTCCCTATAAACTGGTTGTTAATCCCAAAAAATCCTATTGAGCCATGGAAATCAGAAATGAAGTGCTTTCTAGAATGTATTTTTTGTTGTTTGGACTGGTGCTTCCTTTTGCTTGTCTTGTTGCTTTCAAAACCTATTCTGTCGCTATCAAAGATGGCCAAAAATGGAGAGACAAAGGCGCTTCTCAGAATATTAAACTTAAAAATCTGGAAGCTCACCGTGGAAATATTTTAACTTCCGATGGGTCACTCCTGGCTACTTCCATACCATATTTTGATGTATATTTTGACCCTGTAGCACCAGGAGATGCAGATTTCAAAGAGAAAATTGACTCCTTGGCTTTCGTACTTCATCATTCTTTGGGTTGGGATAAAAGCCCATCACAAATTAGTGCGCAGCTAAAAAACCTGAGGAAAAGTGAGAAAAACAGACGATTTCTTATTAAAAAGAAAATTAGCTATACCGAACTTAATAAAATTAAAAACTTCCCTCTTTTTCATTATGGGCAATTTAAAGGAGGTCTCATCATTGAACAGTCCAGTAAAAGAAGAATGCCTTTTAATTTGTTAGCCCAAAGAACTATTGGATATCTTAGGGAGGGCGCTAAGCCAGTAGGCATTGAAGGGTCATTTAATAATACGCTTAAAGGCGCTCCCGGGCAACAGTATATGCTCAGAGTGAGTAGAAAAAATGATATCTGGTTGCCTTTGGAAGACCTCAATAGTATCAATCCTAAAGATGGAAGCGATGTGGTTACCACGCTGGACATCAATTTTCAGGAATTAACAGAAAATTCGTTGCTCAAAGCAATGAAATATCACGAGGCCGAATGGGGAACAGCCGTAGTTATGGAAGTTAAAACAGGGGAGATTAAGGCTATTGCTAATTTAGGCAGATTTCAAGGTGAATACACCGAGGGGTTCAATTATGCCATTGGTATGTCGGTTGAACCTGGTTCCACCTTCAAGGCCGCTACCATGCTGGCTATCCTTGAAAATACAGATATTGATCTGAATGAGGAAGTTAAAATTTCTAAAGGTGTGGCCGATTTCTATGGAGATAAAATGTTGGATGTAGCTGAAGAAAGTAAGTCCTTAGAATCTATTTCAGTGAGTAGAGCTTTTGAAATTTCTTCGAATGTAGGGATGGCCAGAACACTGAGCCGTTACTTTTCAGGCTCCGTAGAGGAAAGTGAGAAATTATCAGCCGCTCAATTTTTGAAAACATTGGAGCAATTTAATCTTCATAATACCTCACAAAAAGATATTGAAGGGGAGGCTTTACCCTATTTTAAAAAAGCATACAGCAGTGAAGATAATTGGAGTGGTACGACACTTCCCTGGATGGCTATTGGATATGAATTAAGTCTGACACCGTTGCAACTCCTTAATTTTTATAATGCTATCGCAAATGATGGCAAATTAATGCGTCCCTTCCTAGTCAAAGGTGTGCAACATGATGGTGCCTGGATTCAGGAGTTTACTCCCGATGTAATGAAAAAGAAGATTGCCAGTACTGAGTCTATTGCTAAACTCAAAGAATTACTCCGTAATGTGGTCGTTCGTGGAACAGCAAGCAAGCTCAGTACTTCCCAGTATTCTTTCGCAGGAAAAACAGGTACGGCGCAAACAAATTATCAAAGACTTTCTTCCAATGAACAACATAAAGGTGGGTATAGAGCTTCCTTTGTTGGCT
>JBILDL010000347.1:0-3440 GCA_044352635.1 Saprospiraceae bacterium
GGGTGATATTGAGGCACATACCAGTCATTTCAAAATCATGAATCCCTCCTTACTCATCTGTAGTATGGAACCTACGGTTAATCTTGAGTTAGAAATTACTATTACTAAGGGTAGAGGTTATGTTCCCGCAGATGAGTCTATTACTAAAGACTCTCCTATCGGTGTTATTCCTGTAGATGCTATCTATACGCCTATTAAAAATGTATCGTATAAGATTGAAAGTACCAGGGTAGGACAAAGAACAGATTATGAGAAGCTAACTATAGATCTTAAGACGGATGGAACCATTCACCCTGAAGAGGCTATTAAGGAGGCATCCAGAATTATGATTCAACATCTTATGCTTATTACTGATGAGAATATCACCTTTGATGACGCATCAAGTAAGGAGGAAAATATTGTTGATGAGCATATTCTACACATGCGGAAGTTGTTGAAAACTTCTTTAGAAGATCTTGATTTGTCCGTTCGTGCTTATAACTGTTTGAAGGCAGCAAAGATTAATACCTTGGCTGAGCTCGTTCATTATGATACCCATGAATTATTAAAATTCAGGAATTTTGGCAAAAAATCACTCGTTGAAATTGAAGAACTCCTCGTTGAAAAGGGTCTTAATTTTGGTATGGATTTAGCCAAATTTAAATTGGACGAAGAATAAATATCATTTAAGAGGTAAGTGCTAGGCTTTTTATGGTGCTTCTTCTTTCTTATTTTTGCATTAACCGAATATTGTATAAGCCTTAATCAATATTTAGTGATGCGACGTTAAACTTTTTTTTATGAATCACGGTAATAAACTTAACCATTTAGGCAGGAAATCTGCTCACAGAAAAGCGTTGCTTAGAAATCTTACGATTTCTTTGATTATGCACAAAAGAATTACTACTACAGAAGCTAAAGCTAAAGCTCTTAGGGTTTTTGCTGAACCGCTTTTTACTAAATCTAAAGATGATAGTACCCACAATCGTAGGGTTATCTTTAGTTATCTTCAAAATAAAGAGGCATTAATTGAGTTGTTCTCTACCGTTGCCCCTGCTATTGCAAATAGACCAGGTGGTTATTTAAGGGTAGTTAAATTAGGTTTCAGGAAAGGTGACGCTGCTGATATTGCTATTATAGAGTTGGTTGATTTCAATGAAGTCTATAAAATTAAGTCTGATGCTGCTAAATCTACTGGAAGAAGAGGTCGTCGTGGAAAAGGTTCTGCAACAACAACTGCCGGTTCTGATGCTGTTGTAGAAGATGCAGTTATAGATGGAGATGACACCACTGAGGTAGAAAATAAAGATTAATTTATAATATATATTATTTTTGAAAGAGGCTATTCATTTTGGATAGCCTCTTTTTACTTTCATCCTTTTTTGTATTAAGTTTTAGTGTTCTTTAATTAAAATATTAGTTTTCATCCTATCATTTATAGCTAATAATACTATATTTGTGAGGTTTTATTGTTGTTATATTACTATATTCCATGGAAGAATCTTTTAGTCCCGCAGTTTTACTTCTTGATGACGGAACCTTTTTTAAAGGAAGGTCTGTCGGAGTCAAAGGTATAACCACTGGTGAAATTTGTTTTAATACTGGTATGACTGGGTATCAGGAGATTTTTACTGATCCATCTTACAGCGGTCAGTTAATGGTTACAACGAATGCTCATATAGGTAATTACGGCACCTCGAAGAATGATACTGAATCTAATAAAATTCAGATAGCTGGGCTGATTTGTAAGAATTTCACCGTGCCTTACTCTAGGAATTTGGCGGATAACTCTGTTCAGGGCTATTTTGAAAATGAGCATTTGGTTGGTATTTCCGATGTTGATACCAGAGCCATAGTTAGACATATTCGCAGCAAAGGGGCAATGAATGGTATTATTAGTTCTACCATTTTGGATTTAGATGAGTTAACCATATTATTAAAGGAAGTTCCTTCAATGGATGGTTTGGAACTGGCTTCTACGGTTTCAACTGACATACCTTACACAGTTGGATCTGCCAATGCCCCGCTCAAAGTGGCTGTGTTAGATTTTGGTATTAAAAAGAATATCTTAGACTGTTTAGTTGAAAGAGGTGTATATGCTAAGGTTTTTCCAGCAAAAACCCCTGTTAAAGAATTATTGGATTTCAATCCAGATGGTTATTTTTTATCAAATGGACCTGGCGATCCTGCAGTTATGGATTACGCCATTGAAGCTGTTAAGGAAATTAGAAACTTTGGGAAACCTGTGTTTGGTATCTGTTTAGGTCATCAACTTTTGGCTTTATCAGCTGGAATTCCCACTTTCAAGATGCATCACGGACACAGGGGTATTAACCATCCAGTGTTAAATCTGGCAACAGGTAAATGTGAAATTACCAGCCAGAATCATGGTTTTGGTATTGACCCCTCCGTTGTTAGAGGAAAGTCATCTGATATTGAAATCACTCATGTGAATTTAAATGATGATAGTATAGAGGGAATTCGTATTATTGGAGAAAAATCTTTTTCAGTACAATATCATCCTGAAGCCTCTCCCGGGCCTCATGATGCAAGATATTTATTTGATCAATTCGTTCAATTTATGACTGCTTAAATGCAGTCCGTACCTTTAAAATATTTAGTGTAATGAGTGCAATTGTAGATGTTCATGCGAGACAAATACTTGATTCCAGAGGGAATCCAACCATTGAAGTAGAGGTAACTACAGAGAGTGGTTATTTTGGGAGGGCCGCAGTTCCTTCAGGTGCTTCTACGGGTAAACACGAAGCCGTTGAATTAAGAGATAATGACCCTAAAAGTTATCTCGGTAAGGGTGTTAACAAGGCTGTAATAAATGTTAATGAAGCTATTGCAGATGAGATTATTGGCCTTGATGTTTTTGAACAGGTAGCCATTGATGAACAAATGATTCGTCTTGATGGGACAGCAAATAAATCGAGATTAGGCGCAAATGCTATCTTGGGGGTTTCATTAGCTGTTGCAAAGGCTGCCTCAGAAGCAGCTGGTTTACCACTTTACCGTTATTTAGGTGGTGTTAATGCACGTACGCTTCCAGTTCCAATGATGAATATTCTTAATGGAGGTTCTCATGCAGATAATAGTATTGATTTTCAGGAGTTTATGATTATGCCGGTAGGTGCGCCTACTTTTTCAGAGTCTATAAGAATGGGCGCCGAAGTATTTCATCATCTTAAAACAGTCTTGAAAAAGAAAGGATATTCTACCAATGTTGGTGATGAAGGTGGCTTTGCACCCAATATTAAATCAAATGAGGAGGCCATAGAAACTGTATTAACTGCCATCGAAGCAGCAGGCTACAAGCCAGGTGAAGATATCCTCATAGCTATGGATGCTGCAGCTTCTGAGTTTTATCTGGAAGAAGAGGGTCTTTATCATTTTAAGAAATCATCAGGAAAAAAACTTTCCTCAGATGAAATGATTGGCTATTGGGAGTCTTGGGT
>JBILDL010000022.1:0-11426 GCA_044352635.1 Saprospiraceae bacterium
GGGAATTATGACGTCATTTCTATTTCAAGAATTGACGAAGACAACAATCAGCTATTTTTCATGGCTTCTCCTGATAATGCCACCCAGTCTTACCTTTATAAGACTACTTTAGATGGAAAGGGAACGGCTACCAGAATATCTCCTTCAAATCAAACAGGTTCTCATAGCTATGATATAAGTCCAAAAGGAAAATTTGCCAGGCATAATTTTTCAAATGCAAAAACCCGCCCAACAACGGAATGGTTAAATTTACCTACGAATACGCCATTGGATCCTGCAAAATCAATTGATTCTCAGCTAGAAAAAGCAGTGACAGATTTAGACATAACCTTTTTGCAAATCACTACGGCTGACGGGGTTAACTTAGACGCCTGGTTTACCAAACCTAAAGGATTCAATCCAAATCTCAAATATCCTGTAGTTTTTACTGTGTATGGCGAACCGGCCGGAAGTACGGTTAGAGACGCTTATGGAACAGGAAGGAATAATTTGTACAAAGGAGATATGTCAGCCGATGGATACATTTATGCTTCTCTTGACAATCGCGGCACCCCTTCACCTAAGGGAAGAGCCTGGAGAAAGGCTATTTACAGAAATATTGGCAGGATTAATATTTTAGATATGGCCCAGGGAGCGCAGGCCCTATTTGCTAAATATTCCTTTATGGACACCTCCAGAGTGGCCGTTCACGGTTGGAGCGGTGGTGGGTCATCTACTTTAAATTTGCTCTTTCAGTACCCAGCTATTTTTAAAACAGGCATATCGGTTGCTGCCGTTGGAGATCAGCTGAGCTATGATAATATTTATCAGGAACGCTACATGGGCATTCCACAAGAAAACAGAGAAGATTTTGTACTGGGTTCACCTATAACCCACGCTAAGAATCTGGTTGGAAATTTGCTGTATATTCATGGAACGGGTGACGACAATGTTCATTACCAAAATGCAGAAAAATTAGTCAATGAATTTATAAAACATAACCGCCAATTCCAGTTTATGCCTTATCCAAATCGCTCACACAGTATCAGAGAGGGGGAAGGAACAACAGAACATTTACGCACTTTATTTACAGAATACCTTAGAAAAAATTGTCCTCCGGGAGGAAAATAATTAATATATCGAGTGGTCATAAAATCGAGCTTTTCCGGCGCTTATCAGAAAAGTAAGATTTTATGACTTTTTTAATATCTAAATAAAGCTTCTTTGTTACTAAGAATCTGGAAATTT
Source organism: Saprospiraceae bacterium (assembly GCA_044352635.1). Classification (GTDB taxonomy): domain Bacteria; phylum Bacteroidota; class Bacteroidia; order Chitinophagales; family Saprospiraceae; genus BJGN01. Next base: position 1,228 of record JBILDL010000022.1, read on the forward strand.
GCTCCGAAACTTTAATATCTAATTTTACTTTTCTTCTTGTTAATTAGGTATTCATTGGTACAATACCTATTTTACGAAGTATTAAAAGTTAAAACCAGGAGATAAATTTTTAACAGCATATATTATGTCTCAATCAACAACGGGAAGCAAGGATACTCAACTTGCACGGACGATCACCCTTTCGATGGCTATTGTTTTGGTTATCAGTTCAATCATAGGTTCAGGAGTTTTCAAAAAAGTAGCTCCTATGACGGCCGAGTTATTGTCGCCCACCTGGGTTCTTGCCGCTTGGGTAGCCGCAGGTTTGGTCACCTTAGCTGGCGCCTTATCTGTTGCTGAAGTATCGGGACAAATTACAGGATCGGGCGGGGCTTATGTGTTTTTAAGAGAAATATATGGCAAAACGATTGCTTTTTTCTTTGGCTGGAGCAACTATGCGGTTATTAGAACGGCGTCAGTAGCCTCTATTGCCTATGTTTTCGCAGAATCGGTGAATGCTTTATATCCTCTGGCTGGCTTTTCTCCAGAGATTTCCGCGCTATCTATCGGCGGCATCATCTTCCCATTTGCCAATATTGGCGTAAAGTTATTGGCTATTTCCCTGGTTATTGGACTTACCTTTTTAAATTTTCGAGGAGTCAAAGAAGCGGGTATTTTAAGTCAGTGGACCACAGCTACGGTGGTTATCAGTTTACTGATTATCGTACTCCTTGGACTTAGCTGGCAAGGAGGCAGTTGGTCTAATATTAGTCAACCAGCGGCAGGGTATGAACGCTTGAGTGCAGATGGATTTACTCAGTTTGCTGCATTTTTCGCGGCAATGCTAGCTGCATTTTGGGCCTACGAAGGTTGGATAACGGTAAGTTTTATTGGTGGAGAAATACAAAATCCAAAGAAAAATTTACCTCTGGCGCTATTTTTTGGCATGCTCGCTGTTATTGCTATTTATCTGTTGGTCAATCTGGCCTATTTATATGCTATGCCGGCAGACGAACTTGTTCAAATTCATGAAGGTAAAAATAAAATTGCGGCGGTTGCTGTGATTGAAAAAATTGTAGGCCCTGCGGGAACTATATTTATAGCTATTCTCATTTGTATTTCTACTTTTGGCTGCACTAATACGACCATTTTACTGGGTGCCAGATTATACTATGCCATGGCTAGAAGAGGAGAATTTTTTGCCTCTGCCGGAAAAGTTCACCCAAAGTACAGAACACCCGGGAATGCCCTTTGGTATCAAGCATTCTGGTCTTCTGTTCTCATTTTGTCGGGTAGTTTCGACCAATTAACAGACATGTTAATTTTTGCCTCTTTCCTTTTTTATGGACTTTGTACTTACGGTGTATTCATATTAAGAAAGCGAAACGGAGGTGCCCCTTCATCGTACAAAGTACCTGGTTATCCGGTTGTACCCATGTTATTCGTTGCCTTTTGTTTGGTTCTCACCATTTTCACGCTGTATAACAAACCTGGTGAAGCTATAATAGGTTTACTATTAATGCTTACAGGTATACCATTTTATTTAAAATGGAAAGACCGTCCAGCCATGCCAGAGGCTGATGAGGAAAGTCTATCTGAAAATGAGTCCTAAATCACTTTAATCCTGCATTATTAAGAAGGCTTACTTATCTTTGCGTTGTTTGACGTTTCAAATGACTTAAAAGGAAATATGCTCCAATTAGTTTCTTATAATCTTAATGGTATTCGTTCCGCCATGGATAAAGGATTGATCGCTTGGTTAGGCGAATCGAATATCGACCTGTTTTGTGTTCAAGAGACAAAAGCACAGTTTGATCAAATTGATTTCACGCCCTTTGAGGAACTTGGCTATTTCGTAAGCTGGGCGCAGGCTGAAAAAAAAGGATACAGTGGCGTGGCTACTTTTTCTAAAATTAAACCTGATTTGGTGGTTGTAGGATGCGGTATTGAAAAATACGATCGCGAAGGAAGAATAATCAGGACAGATTTTGGGGACTGGACTTTACTAAACTGTTACTTCCCCTCTGGAACCACCGGAGATGTCAGGCAGGATTTCAAGATGGAATTTTTATCAGACTTTTCCACCTGGCTGCAATCCCTTTTAATAGAAAGACCGCGTTGTATCGTGGTTGGAGATTTGAATATTGCACATAATCCTATTGACATTCATGATCCTGTAGGAAATAAAAAAAGTTCAGGATTTCTACCCGAGGAACGGGCCTGGATGGATCAATGGGTAGCGTCTGGCTTTGTAGATGCTTTCCGTTCAATTCATCCAAATAAAGTTCAATATAGCTGGTGGAGTTTCCGTGCGAACTCCAGAGGAAATAATAAAGGGTGGAGAATTGACTATCAGATGGTCAGCCCTGAAATGAAAGAAACCATTATCGCAGCTGATCAACTAAATGATATTATTCATTCAGATCACTGTCCAGTCCAGGTAATGTATCAACTCTAATCATCTTAAACAAATACATAATGCGTAATAATATCACACTTTTAATTGCACTGCTACTCCCCTTTTCAATGATTGCTCAAGGATGGTCAGGTGGCATTCGCGCTGGTTTAAACTATTCAAGAATTGACGGTCCTTCAGAGATTGATGCAAGTGGAAATAATCTGGAGCGAAATACCTTCTCAAGTGGCTTCCACATAGGTGGCATGATTAGCAGAAAATTGAATAGCGCAATAGGCTTGCGCGGAGAAATATTGTACTCACAACGAGGGACTGATTACCAATATCAAGGGGATTCCTATTTAAGACTCTTCACAGAGGCAGGCGTTGTAGCCAATACAAGAGGAACGAGATATACTACCCTCAGGATAACCAACACCTATTTAGATTTACCTCTATCTGTTTTTTTACGTTTGGGTAGAATTGAATTATCTGGCGGCGGGTATGGAAGTTTTATGTTAAGCTCAAGAGGTGTGGGAGAATTGAATTACAACGGAAAAAGCACGGTGGGTCAAACCATTGAACCGCTTCTTGTTCCTTTAAAATATGATTATTTTAAAGATCAGTATCAACAAACCGGTGTTCCCAACGCAAAGATTATCACAGTTGACAATAGAAGAGTGGTAGTTCCCTCTTCTTTAGGTGCTTATTATGATACCAGAGACACGGGCGTTCCCCTTTTCAACAGAATAGATGCGGGTCTGCATGCCGGACTAGGTATATTTATGAGCCAGGGTCTTTATTTAGGGGCAAGAATTCAAAAAGGATTCATGGATTTAACCCGCGCCGAACAAGAACTATCATTACAAAGTCTGGATAGTACAGGAAAAATTATCCCCAGAAGTGACGAAGATTTGAACTTATCCTTGCAACTCTCTATTGGCTTTAGCTTTTAGAATATATTTTTAAATCCAAGATGTATTTTGGGCGTAGCGCTACTTAAGGGCTGAGAATTATTTGAACCTACCGCAACGCTTATACCAAATAAGCCTGCGGTAGTTTCGATATTAAGGCCTGCGCCTAGTCCAAATGGTTTATCATTTACGGCTATGCCTTCCTTCATTTCTGTAAGGAATGATTGGTTAAAAAAGGTATAGATATAGGAATTTTTACTAATCAGAAGGCGGTAAGCTACTGTTGCCAGCATAAATTGGCGCACTAAAAAAGCCTCTTCATCGAATCCGCGTAAATTTTGGTTTCCACCAAGCCGAAATAATTCGTTGCTAAGTAGCTCACCACTACCTCCGAGGTAGCCAACCATTCCGTTGGTCTGAATCGTACTATTTTTTCCTATTGGAATGAAATAACTCCCCTCAGCATGAACTCTGTATCGTGCCTGATTTTTAAACTCATTATACTTTTCTGAAAATCCCAGGGCAACAATTCTGGTATTTTGAATGATTCTGCGATTACCAGCGGTAATTCGAGTTTGTAATATCCACCCTGAACGAGGATTCAATGCGTAATCTGTTCTATTAAAAGAGAAAGAAAATCCAATGGCAGATTGTTTCATATCGAGTTGATCTGGAAGTTTATTCGATTGCAATATTTTTTTTTCATCAATACCTATCAGGCGGCTATTATTCGATTCAAGATGAATTTGCCAGTAATCGCCGCCACGGAACTGGAAAAGAAGACCTATTGATTGTTCTACATTAAGAAATGAGGTATCGCGTTTGTATAAATCGGCCCGCCAGTCGAGACCCAGGGGTGAACCTAATAAAAAAGGGTATCGGAGCGCCATTTGCAGCCGCTGTGTTTCTGGCCTTAATCTTTCAAATTGAATATAAAGCCTTTCCCCACGGCCGAAAGAATTCAGAAATTCGCCCTCAAGAGTACCTGTTAACAAGGTACCTCCGGCATTGGTAGAAGCTCCCGGTAATAATCCAATCAAAAAATCGAAGCGACTGGCCGATTTTTTCTTCATAGTAAGCATCCAACTTACCTTTTCGCCTGAAAGGACAGGTTTTGCATCAATGAGTTCCACATAAGGAAGGGCAGCTATTCTTGTCGTCATTTTTTCCAGCATTTCTGTAGAAAATGCCGCCCCCTTTTTTAAATCCAGATAGCGAAAAAGAAAAGAAGTCGCCAGAGGTTTATCCCCTTTTAAAAGAATGGAATCAAATCGTATAAATGTACCAAAATCTACCTCTATCTGTACGTCTAATGCCCCATCATCCGTTTTTAAAATATGGAGCGCCGTGCGGGCAAAAGGATAACCCTGGGTGTTTAGTAATGCATTTATTTCTCCTAACAGCCCATTCCGACGAACCATTGTTGCTGGTTTTCCAATATTTTTTTTGATTATGGCTTCCCATTTTCCAACCTCAAACAGAATGGATGAATGAGCTATATCTGGAAGAGGTTTTTGTATTGCACGCCAGTAATAGCGGGGTCCCTGATGAATAAAAAGGTATGTTTTATCCTCAACAGACTTTATGCTGTCAACGGAAAATTCTAAAAAACCTTCATTGTGCATACTATCGGTAAGCACTTTTATATAAGCAAGTGGTTGAATATCAATCCCAATAGTTTGATTTTGGATGAATACACCTTCTTTGTTTATCTGCTGTAAAACTATCTGAGCAGATAACGATGAGACCGCCAGACAGAGGAACAAAAAGGAAAAACAAAAGGGAAATCGCATATTGATGTAAAATTATTGCATCATGTAAAGGTAAGGGATTTTTAATTGTATGACCATCTGCTTTAACACGCCGGTGGTTTTCTACAGTTCCTTATTAAAGTTTGATTAGATAGTTATAGATAAACATACTGCTTTAATTTAGCCTTATTTATTGATAATCATATATTTGTAAACATCTAAACATTAGCTGAAATATAAAAACAGCACAAATATTATAAAACAAAATGTTTAATAATATAAATATTAAACATTTTGTTTTATATTTACCTGCTTTTAATAGTTATCCTTCCTATGTATTTAAACTGCCACACCTATTTTAGTCTTCGCTACGGAATCATGTCACCGGAGGAGCTGGTTAGTTATGCTGTAGAAAACGACATTAAAACATTGGTATTGACTGACATCAACAATACGAGTTGTGCCGGAGAATTTATAGATAGTTGTCAAAAAGCGGGAATAAAGGGTTTATTGGGTATTGACTTTCGGAATGATGCGGGAGAATGCTTATACATTGGAATAGCACGTAATCGGGAGGGATTTAGTGAATTGAATGCATTTTTAACTGATTTTTCGATGAAACGCAAGGCATTACCCCTTTTGCCTCCTGTTTTTTCAAATTGCTGGATTATTTTCCCCCGCCTGGTAAAGCCCATTGAACAATTCCGGGAAAACGAATTTTTAGGTATTCGCCGGGAGCATATTGCCCGATTATTCAGGCATCCGATCAGAGCCTATTCCCATAAATTAGTAGCGCTTAGTCCTGTTACATTCCGGGATGATGAAGATTATCAGGTTCATTTACATTTACGGGCCATTGATAAAAATAAATTACTGGCACATTTACTTCCCAAAGAGGCTGGTTCAAAGGACGATAAAATGCAGGCGGCAGCCTTGGTGGAAGAACCCTATTTAGTATGCCCCGACATAATAAATAATACCTATAAATTATTAGACTCATCATCTATTAGTTTAACGAAAGGGTTAACGGTTAACCGATTACACTTTACAGGTAGTATGGAAGGTGACTATGCCTTGCTTGAAAAACTGGCCCAATCGGGTTGCCAGCGCAGATATGGTGAATTGACTGCTGCACGCGATCGGATGAGACAAGAAATGAAGGTCATTCAAACCCATAGATTCTGCGCTTATTTTCTTATCACCTGGGACATTGTCCGCTATGCCAGGTCTGCCGGCTATCATCATGTAGGGCGAGGTAGCGGTGCTAATTCCATTGTTGCCTACTGTTTGGGAATCAGCGACGTTGACCCCCTTGAGCTAAATCTGTATTTCGAACGATTTATCAATCCGCACAGAACATCCCCACCCGATTTTGATATTGATTTTTCATGGGATGAACGGGATGATATTACCGATTATATTTTCAAAAGATATGGACAACAATATGTTGCGTTATTAGCCACGTATAATACTTTTCAGCGAAAAGCAGCCATTCGGGAGTTAGGAAAAGTATATGGTCTGCCCAAGGGAGAGATTGATAAATTAGTTATAAAACAAGAACAAGGAGCGCCGCACCGGCATGAATTGGAACCGACCATTTTGTATTACGCAGAGCGTTTACTCGACAAACCCAATCATCTGTCGATACATGCCGGGGGCGTACTTATCAGTGAGGAACCCTTATCATATCACACGGCATGCATGCTCATGCCCAAAGGTTTCCCTGTTACACATTTCGATATGCACCATGCGGAGTCTCTTGGGTTTCATAAATTTGACGTCCTGAGCCAGCGAGGATTGGGTCATATCAAAGATGCCGTCTCCCTGATACGTCAGAGACATAAACAAGATGTTGATATCCATGATATTAAGTTGCTCAAAAATGATCCTCAAAGCATTGCCTTATTGCGTTCAGCAAAATGCCTGGGTTGCTTTTATATAGAATCTCCGGCCATGCGTGGCTTACTACGAAAATTACATTGTGATAATTATATCCATTTAGTTGCTGCCAGTTCTATTATCCGTCCTGGTGTTTCCAGCTCAGGCATGATGAAAGCCTATATACAAAGGACACACGACCCCTGTGGTTTTACTTATCCCCATGCGGTTTTTGAGGAACAGCTAAGTGAAACGTATGGCATTATGGTATATCAGGAAGACGTAATGAAAATTCTGCATCATTTTGCCGGACTTGATTTAGGGGAAAGCGATGTGGTGAGGCGCATTATGACAGGAAAAAAATTAAAAGACGATACTTTAGAACGTTTGAAGGAAAAATATTTTAAACAATGTAATCAAAGAGGCTATCCGGAATCATTAGCTACAGAAGTTTGGCGACAGATTGAAAGTTTTGCGGGATATTCCTTTTGCAAAGCCCATTCGGCCAGTTTTGCCGTAGAGAGTTTTCAGAGCTTATATCTTAAAGCCCATTTTCCACTGGAGTTCATAACAGCGGTCATCAATAATTTTGGTGGATTTTATCCTACGGAATTTTATGTCCACGAAGCAAAAATACTGGGTGCTCATGTCCAGGCTCCTTGTGTAAACCATAGCCTGTATATGAGTGCTTTGGTAAATGAAAATGATTTATATCTTGGATTTATCCACTTAAAGGAGTTGGAATCACAAACAGCTCAAAAAATTGTCACGCAAAGAGAAAATCACGGGGTCTTCCGCGATTTCGCAGATTTCGTTGAACGGGTGCCCTTAGGACCTACCCAACTTGACCTATTAATCAGAATTGGTGCCTTTCGTTTTTGCGGTAAGAGCAAGTATGAATTATTTTGGGAGAAAAATGCCTTGGTAACTACCGTAGGTGAACAAGATAATCACTCTCTGTTTTCTGAAACAGATCATCAATCAATGCGCGTCCAAAACACAGAAAATGAAAGTTTCTCATTTGCCTCCATGCTTTCCGTTGTAAAGGAAAACGCGCTAAATCAGTCTTTTGACGAATTAGAATTATTAGGGTTTCCATTATGCAACCCCTTCGATTTAATTCAGGACACCAGCCCTTTGAACGATACTATTCTTGCCAGGCAAATGGTTAGTTTTAAAAACAGACCTATCAAAATGGCGGGCTATTTCGTGTGTTCAAAATCCTTAACAACCATAAAAAAAGAAAGAATGGCCTTTGGAACGTGGATAGACCAAGAGGGGAATTATTTTGATACTACTCATTTTCCAGAACAACTATTGAGACACCCATTTCGTGGAAAAGGCGTATATATGATAGAAGGAAAAGCGACAGAAGAATTTGGTTTTTTTAGCCTGGAGGTTTCTAAAATGAACCGACTCGCCTTTTTGGCCGATGAAAGATTTGCCGATTAAAAAAGTCTTTAGAAATCTGCAAACTAAAAGCCAAATAAATGAGAGAGCTCAAACACCGCGTAAGTCATTATAAAACCCCAACCTAATGCCATGACGGTCATCCACAAGAAAATTTTATACTTTTTTTCCCCGAATGCATTAGCAATTAAAGCTCCACCAATAGGAGAAAGAATGACAGGCGTAAGGAACGAAACTCCCAAAATACCATATTTGCTCCATACCCTAACTTTTCTTCTGTTTGCCACTGTAAACAGCTTACGTTTTTTACCAAAGCGGGGAAAAACTTTAGTTTTAAAGAAATGGAAGAATAGGGTAATCAACGCGACACTTATCATCATTCCGAAGGCAGTAGCTAATGCAGTATCTATCTTGGTTAAACCCAGGGCGAGCCCTTCAAAAGGACCAAAAATAAACTTCACCATACTAGAAACAATAACGGTAAGATATTTCAGAAAAGGATTCAAATCCACGGCTTTTATTTAATAACCAATAATAGTATTTATTCCTAAATTGTTTTGAAAACAGTTAACTTTAACAAAGTTATCGTAAGCAATATAGTTATTTTGAGCCATATTGCTTTATAAAAAACCTAAAATATTTTCTATGCGTCTCTACCATTACATTCTTGCTCTGTTTATTATTTCCATTACTTTTTCATGTATTCTTTCGGGTCAGGTTTCGCTTCAAAACATCGAATGGCGAGGTATTGGTCCTGCCAGTCCAGGGGGAAGAATTGTTGATATTGAAGCGGTAGAAAAAGATTTCAAGCAGGTATTTATAGCTACAGCGAGTGGAGGTATATGGAAATCAAACAATGCGGGAACCACCTGGGAACCCATTTTCGATCGTTATGCGACGGCTTCCATAGGTGATATTGCCTTATTTCAGGCGAATCCAAAGATTATTTGGGTAGGTACAGGAGAAGCCAATAATCGCAATTCAGTTAGCTGGGGAAATGGCGTTTATAAATCAACCGATGGAGGTAAAAATTTTGCAAACGTAGGTTTGGAAAATACACAACAAATAGCGCGCGTTCTCACCCATCCTTCAAATCCTCTCATTGCCTACGTTGCCGCTATCGGCCCCCTATGGAGTGACACCGCAGGAGACAGAGGTCTATTCCAAACCAAGGATGGAGGAAAAACATGGACAAAATTAACTGCTGGATTACCTGTTCATCCCGGTTCAGGTTGCACAGATATTGTTATGGATAGTAAAAATCCGTCTATCTTATATGCTGCCTTCTATGAAAGGCTTCGAAAACCTTATATTTTCAATAGTGGGGGTAATCATGGTGGTATTTTCAAGTCAACCGATGGAGGCAAGAATTGGGTAAAATTAACCCAAGGGCTTCCTGGTGGACCCACCGGACGTATTGGATTGGCTAATTATAGGAAAGACCCCCGTATTTTAATAGCCTTGGTAGAAGCTGAAGCTTCTAAAGATTTATCCAAACCAGGATCTGGATTATACCGTTCCGAAGATGGTGGAAAATCATGGAAATACATCAACACCTATAATAACAGGCCGTTTTACTATAGTCAAGTTGCTATAAATCCTCAGGATGACCAAAAGGTTTATGTCATGACTACCCGTTTCATGGTCAGTTTAGATGGTGGAAAAACATTAAAAGACGGAAGTCAAGATCAGGAGGTACATGGCGATTTTCATGCCATTTGGCTGGACCCCTATCAACAGGATCGGTACTATTTAGGTGCAGATAAAGGGGCTTCTCTCACTCATGATCATGGTCAGGCCTTTCAATTATTTGATAATTTACCCATTGCACAATATTACAGAATTGGGGTTGACATGCAGGAGCCTTATACG
>JBILDL010000023.1:0-11422 GCA_044352635.1 Saprospiraceae bacterium
TGTACTCAACGTGAATTTGACAGGTACTTTTTTATGCATGAAAGGTGAAATTCCAATGATGTTGAAACAAGGTGCAGGCGTTATTATCAACATTGCTTCTGTTGCCGGATTGGTTGGTTTCGAAGGCATACCAGCTTATGTGGCATCAAAACACGCTGTGGTAGGATTAACTAAAAATGCGGCGTTGGACTACGCAACAAAAGGAATAAGAGTCAATGCCATTTGTCCGGGTGTGGTTAGAACGCCAATGATTGACAGATTCACAGGAAAGGATAAAGCTATAGAAGCGCAATTTGCTAAGGTACAACCTGTTGGAAGGTTAGGAGAACCCGAAGAAATCGCTGATGCAGTTCTATGGCTTTGTGGCAAAGGAGGATCTTTTGTTACTGGAGCGGCCATCCCCGTTGATGGAGGTTGGGTTGCCAAATAAACTTTATAAGTTATCGTAAGCGGAACGAATGGAAGCAGCTATTGCTTCCATTTCTTCTGCCGAAAGATTTAGCCTTGAGTTACTAAAATTAATATCCCCCATACTGTTTAGTGGAACTAAATGTACATGTGCATGGGGTACTTCCAAACCGATGACACTCATTCCTATTCTAAGGCATGGCAACGTGCTGCGTAATGCTGAAGCGACCTTTTTTGAAAATAACATGATACCCGTTATTTCCTCATCCGATAGATCAAAAAAATAATCTGTCTCTAATTTTGGAACGATTAAGGTATGTCCTTTCGCAAGCGGATTCACGTCAAGAAATGCCAGGAAATGCTCTGATTCTGCTACTTTCCATGCAGGAATTTCTCCATTTATAATACGGGAAAAAATACTTGGCATACCTGGGCTAGATTGAAATATTTTCAATAACAAACTCTAATTTGCCATTGGGTGTCTCCACGTGAGCTATATCTCCAATTTTCTTTCCCAATAAGCCTTTACCCATGGGCGAGCTAATCGAAATACGTTTAGCTTTAAGATCAGATTCTGATTCTGAAACTATTTGATAGGTAATTGTGGCATTATTAGCCTTATTTTTAATGGTTACCTTAGAAAGAACAGTAACTTTAGAAATATCTACATCGCTGATTTCCATTACTCTTGCATTAGCAAGCTGTTTTTCTAAGTCGTTAATTCTTAGTTCCAACATTCCCTGCGCCTCTTTTGCCGCGTCGTATTCTGCATTTTCAGATAAATCTCCTTTTTCACGAGCTTCGGCAATAGCTTTAGCAGCTTCCGATCTACCTCGCGATTTCATATCTTCTAATTCACTATTTAGTCGTTCAAAACCCTCTCGGGTCAGGTAATTGATACCAGACATAACATTAATTTTTTGAGCTTTTTGGAATGATTAGGGTGATAGACTTTAAAAAACAAAAACGATATGAGAATATTCCCAAATCGTTTTCAATCGTTATTTTAACAAATATAGGTCAAAATTCTTACATTTTCAAGAATAAATGCCTAATTAAATATCACCCATATAAAAAAATACCTAGAAATTAAATCGAAGGGAAACATTATGCGTACCTGTCCAAACCCGGGTTGCCTGATAGGCATAGTCCAAAGCAATCTTATTTTTAGACCCTTTAGATAAAGGGAAATCAATACTCCCTCCCGCACTCAAGCCAGTATTTACAGGCCTTTCTTCCAGAGTTGAAGCACCAAGATCATATTTATAAGCACCTCTCAACATAAAAGAATCCCAAAGAGCATACTCAATACCCGCCCCTATTTGGTCTCTGCTGAAAGAATTAGAAGTAAAGTTCCCAATCAAACTAATCCTGTGAGGTTCGCCAAGAAGTATGTCGTAGGACAATCCAATATTTAACATAGACGGCAACTCAAAACCTGCTGCGCGTTGATCAAAAGTAAGTTGATATCCAGCTTTGTTGGGAGTGTTTCCCTGAAAAGAGAGACCTTCTCCATTAAAAACCATCCTTGAACCAACATTACTCAAACTAATTCCAAATTTGAATTCTTCTTTATCACCTGTTACATACTGAACACCCGCATCAATAGCTAAGCCAAAGGCGCTTACATTAGCAAGGGACTCCGAAATACCTCTCATCAAAATACCAACAGACACCTTATTTTCAAAGGTATATGCATAGCCCAACGCTATATTAAAGAAATTAGGAGAAAAATTCGCTCCTGTTCCCTCCGGTTGATCCTCTGTTGTCACTTTGTTTTCACCAAAATTCAGCGAAGTAAGACTAAGCCCTAACGCAGCACCATTTTTCAACTTTCGGGAAATTCCGAAAGCATTCATTCGAATACCCGTACCTTGTAAGTAATTGGCACCAGAAAGATTGATTTCCAGACTATTTATACGCGGTAAACCAGCAATATTAATTCTCATTGCTTCAACCCCTCTGACTGAGGCCGTATTGATATGAAATAATCCAGAACTTCTTGCCCAGGGATTCAATAGTAGCTCATAAGCTCCAGCCTCACCCTGTCTGTCGGGATTTCCAGCCTTTAAAAAAGGTTGGAAAAGAAAAGTTAAACTACCAATAACAAAAAAAACCTTAATCCTCATTTCATTAAATTATTCATTGTTTACAATCCAGAAGGATCAAATTTTCTGTTTATACCAAACCACTTTATCGTTTTAGACCCCAATTCGCCCGCATCAATATTCATCAAATAAACACCACTTGCGACTGGAATTCCCCGGTTATTCCTTAGATCCCACTCCAAATCAGGCGTAATTTGATTATTTGTAATGGCTCGGTTGTTACCTCGTGGAACTGCTCCGACTTCATCCCGTTTATATTGCCTGATAAATTTACCATCCAAAGAATAAATAGTAACCGTACAATTGGCGGGTAGATTAGTAAACTTAATGGTCGTAGTAAATTGGGAAACCTCATAGTCGGAGAATCCGTAATATGGATTAGGAACTACGTTTATTGCATCTAAAGCAGCATTGTAATTACTTGCATCTCGCTTTTCTGCTTCCTTCTTGTCAAATTGAAAGCGATAAACAGGGTGGCCATTATTTTCATTTCCCGCAATGGAATAAGGGTTATTTACACGAATTTTTACTACTGCATCATTGGGAATCAAACCATCTTTGTAAGAAAGAAACGGGGTTGCAGATTGATTGTAAATTAATCCAGACCAGGTAATCTCCTGTAAAGCTAGTATCTTAGCGACAGGCGCTGCATTTCTCAATGAATTTCTAATAGCTCTGCATTCATCATACGTTTGCTTCGTAACATAAACAAAGTGTTGTCCACCAACAGGATAGAATCCAAGATTTCCGTTACTTACCCCTGCTAAGCGGACCAGATTATCCGGGTTAAACATCATATCGGCACCCAACTTATAGTTTTCCAATACGGTACCATTATAAACAGAATTTTCCCCAAAGAAAATATTTAATCGTCTACCTGTTTCCACGTCAATGGCATAGCCTGGGAACCATCCAAATCCTTCTGTTAAATCAGCTGTATTTGGGTCCGGTAAACCATCACTATTTGCATCATCTTTTGTTACGCCAGGCCTCGCCCTTAAATCAAAGTGTCTGCGATTTCCCTCTGTATTAAACCCTTGAGTACGATAAAATCTGTTAGCAGACTCAATAATAACACACTTACTCCAAAGACTCTTATCTCTTGTGAAAACAATATCCACATTATTCAAATCGGCTAATTTCATTCGTGTTCTTAGAATGGAACTAGCGCTATTATCAGAAATGGCAGGTGAAATATAGGCAGGATCTCTCTCCCCTTTTACTCTCCAATCGGCAAGGAAATAGGGAGTAAATTGTCCGGCACCCATTTTTGAAAAAGCCTGGGTTGGATCTAATACCGCATCAACTTGCCCGTCGCCCGTTGAAATATAATCGAAAACGGTTGCGTCAAAGTTCGTGGGACCAGCACTAAATCCGTCATTGATAAATCCTAACCATTGTGCGCCATTCTTATCTTTGTAAGTAACTTCAATACCAATAGCCCCATTTTTGGCATCTTTTAAACTCCCCGGCTCTGAAACCTGACCTATTACGATAGAAAAACCAAATGCTCTGATGATCTGTTCGTTCAGCTGCTCAATAGGCCTTTCAGATCTGATGACCGGACTATTCGGATCTCTAAGATTTCTTAACTCCCAGGTAACAGGAGATTCTAAAATCCCGTTATTGGGATTATTATCCTTAAACTTAAGTTCGAACTGTCCATCTTTTACTTCCAGAGGATTAAAAATTTTCACTTGAATGGGGGCTCTTCCAGGAAGATAAGTTATCTGTCCATTGAAAGAAGTACCTAATATCGCAGACCTGGTTGCATCAGAAATATCAAGAAAATTATCTCCTGTTCCAGCTCCTGAAACACGGGTAATAACCGTTCCTTCGCCATAACTGGCATTTAATATTTTATCAGTCGTTGGATGAGGTAATACCGTATAAAATGGATTTCTACCATCCCCAATATTCCTTCTCCCCTCCAAATAAGGCTTTCTTTGCCCCAGAACTGCCTTAGGATCAAAAACTCTATAATTATTATGAGCGTAAGCAACCGCAACAAAATAATATTTTTTATGATTGATTAATCTGCGATCACCTTCTGAAAATTGATCCTCCTTAATTTTAAATGTGTGTTGTATCCCTTTATTTCCACCTTCAACTTTTAACTCTGGAACGTAATACTCCTCACCCGTCGGGTTGTCAATGGTTTTCCAGTTGAATATCCTGTTAACATCATTTTTTAAATCCACCTGAAAAATTAACCTGGATTTATCCGGGTTTTCCAAATCCGCCACTGTAACGGACGAATTAGCTAATTGGTATAATTTATATCCTTCAAAGGTATATAAACTATCCTTCGCACCTGCTGGAATTTGCAAACCACGCTGTGCATAAGCTTCGAAAGCATTATTAGAAGTGATACTATCATTTGTAAATACAGCAATAATTTCTCTATCCAGCTCTATAAAATCAATATCCGGAGCATCCGGCCCATCCGTTAATTCAAAGCAATTATCAAATAAAGCCTGAGCGATATCATCTGCTTCGAGCAATTTTGAGATATCAGGGCAAGGATACGTTTGATCTGCTACCCAAACTACCCCAATGATAAGTTCATTTACGGCACCTGGATCTAAACGAAAAGGCCCTGAAGCCTGAATGGTACGACGATCGCCAAAGGGAAGATTTGAGGTACACATTGACCAACCCTTTGAATTATTTGGTGCATCAGAAAAAGCGTATTTTACCTTAGCGCCGTCTTGATAGGCATCATCGCCGAAAGTGAAAGGACTACCGTCTCGCCAGGAACCGGATAAATAGTTATAGTACTCTTGAGCGGTAGCGGGATCGGTGGTACCAGGTGCCGGACTTCCCACGCCGCCATTATTATAATAGGTAAACGAAGACATACCAATTTCTTCCCCATTTTCGTCCAAAGGACCTCTAAAATAATCCACCCCCAAAATAGGCACTTCGTCACAATAGGTATTTACACCTTGCGGGCAGGCACAACCCGTTTGACCATCTAAAGCATCTTCATTATACATATAACCAAGGCTTCTGGAAACATCACTTCCGACATAATCATCTGTAAAACAGCCTAAGTCAGCATCGACCCACATAGCAAAAAACATAGAATCAATACTCTCAACAGCACGGTTTATGAGTTTATACCGTTGAAAAGTCATATCATTTATTTCGTCATTGGTGGCATAAGAGAAGGCCTGCACTTGTACTTCCATCTGAATAGGATCTCCTCTTGATTCTGAGTGGATATTACCTGCGTCATTATAGACCCAGAAAATCATTTCGTCTGGAAATTGCGGTTTTGATACACAACCTCTTATTTCAATGACTGGAAAATCACCTCTGTCAGGGTTATATAATCCATCTCCATCCTGATCCCAAAAAGCGGCTAGTCCTTGAGAAGTATTAGGCAATTCAAAATTATGAATATCAAAGAAGAATTCATTTCCGCGCGCTGGCCAACCTTTTATATCTCTGGGAATATCATCAGGATTATAAGCTACCCCACTTTTCTCTGCCAATTGAAACTTTCTGATATGCTCTCTGATACTTTCTCCTTTAACGGAGAAAAAACGGTCCCAACGTGAACATATCGCTTGATTAGTCTTTCCTGTTTCAGGATTAAGCGGCCCCGGCCAGAAGTCAAAATCACCTGAGCTACGACCATAAGTTTGAGCAGCTATTTTTAAATTACCAGCGGGGTCAACGCCGCCCAACCATACAGCACCGGCAAAAATAGAAGAAACCTCAGGTAAACCAGCGGGAACTTTTGGTACAATGTAACGGCCATCATTACTGTCCCACCAAACATCCCCTCCAGTAGTTAATCGTGCTCTGACATTATTGATTGCCTGATCAATTTGAGCTACTGCATTATTACAATTTTCAGCAAATCGCAGTTTCACTGTCGTATTACCTCTTCTTTCTTTTAACAAAGGATTATTTCTGGCAGCCATTGTAACGGGAGATAAAATAACCCCCATTAAAATGCTAAAAGAAACGATGTTAATTAACCTTTTATATATCATCCTAGTCATAATTTCAATTTAAAAATCCATAATCACACCAGCAAAAACCCTTCTCGGTAAACTGAATAATCCAGGATTCAACAATGCCCACTGGTAAGACGCTAAATAAGCGTCAACCAGTCTATTTGAATTTACTATGTTTATTAACTTATCCTGACCATTCGAGGAAGCAAGAAATCCGTCATCCTTTGGAGATCCTGTGGAGGAATAAACATTTAAAATATTTTGTTGATTTAGCAGATTCGAGACTCGACAATAAATATTCATACTTAGCCCTTTACTTACTTGAACTACTTTATCTACTCGTAAATTAATGGTATAGTTCCAGGGTTTGCGAGATCCATTAATTGAACCAGCTGTTTGAGCCCCTCCTAATTCAAGGGGAGTGATTGTTGCCGTGTAAGGACGGCCAGAAACAGCAATGGCCTGTAGGCTTAGACCTGCATTGGCAAGTATATCTGAACCAAAAAGATTAGGTCCATTGTAAAACTTTCCTGCCCCGAACCGGTAATCTATATTCATATTTACGCGATGTCTTTCATCAAAATTCAAAGGAAACAGGGTTCTAAGATTGCCTCTGCTCGTTAAACCTCTCTGAGAATTGGCATCAGATCCAGTACCATCAGCAAACTGAAGGGTATAATTGGTAACTAAAGAAAGATTCCCCGTTCTACGCATTTCATATTCAAACGAGAAACCCTTAACTGTCCCGAAATCCAAATTTCCGTAAGTAGTATATTGGTTAACTATGGGCACCGGGAAATAGGTCCTTTGCTGAATCATATCTCTCAATTCCTTATAGTATGCAGCGATTTTTAACTTTGATGTAGCTGATAGCTTTTGTTGAAAACCTACTTCATAATCTATGGTTCTCTCCGGTCTTAGGTCCGGATTATTGCGAATAACAGACGGAAAATCAGTAAAGTAAAAGTAATCTAACGCCGTTGCCAAAGTATTTGACGGCGGTCGCTGAATAAGTACATCGTAGTGCGCAAAGAAGTTAGCGTCATCAGAAATAGGAAAAGAAAAAGCAAGTCGGGGCATAAAATTTACCTGAACTTCATAATCCTTGAAAGATACTGAGGGATCAAATGCCCTGTCTTTGATGTAGTTATTTATATTTTGCGCACGGGGATCTTTGTATTTGGGAAATACTAATCCCCCGGAAAAGATATCTATCGGACTATTTACCGGATTACCATTTGACCTATACCATAAGTCACCATCACGATAAGCCAGCACGTCTGTTCCACTGTCATTTAGATAAACTTTATAATCATCGCCAATACTACCTGGTTTTTCAGATTTTGTTTCTGGAAGGTTATGAAATTCTGAAGCTTCCATAATGTCGTATAACGAATATGGGTCTTTTAATACCCTGGTATTAGCGTCATATCTATCCATACGGACGCCTAACCTGAAGATAATATCTCTGAATGTAAATTTATCCTGAATATAGGCTGCAGAATAAATGGGTCTGTTCGGAGCTACTGGAAAAGTTCTTACCCCATTTTCGTCAACCGTCGTAAAGAAATCTTCAAACGTACCATCAAATGGACGACCTAAATAATCGTGGCCAAAATAACTTATTGCGTTTTGATCATTTAATTCTTTTGCCGAAAACATATCTAACCTCAACTGATCGGGATCCAACCCATCTACATTTACAAAAGTAGTAAGGGGTAAACCTAATTCCTCTCTGATAGACTTATAAAATTTGTTATCCTCACTATTCACAATAGATAAAGCGCGAAGAGGTGTTTTTGGGAAATTAGGTAAGTCAATATAACCTATAGTATCTGCATTGGGTGCAATTCCTTGAATATGATTATTTGCCTGTTGTCTGGCGATATCCCAAAGTCCTCTCGGGATAACAGTATAACTTCTATTCAAGCGCTCCTCATAAATAAACCCTATTTGTATATTATGTCTGCCATTTTTGGAGCTACCTGGAATCCAGTCAAAATTAGTTCGGGCGTTAAATGAATAGACATCATTTGTGGACCTTCCCGCCGTATTATATACCCACCCAACATTAGTATGAAAACCCCATGAGTTGTTATAAACAGGAGATATAAATCCGTTGGGGGCTATAAAGTTGCCCAAGGAAAGTAAATTTTGACTATTGAAAAAATTAGATAATATATATTTTCCAACTTGTGGATTAATTCCTTCTCCCTGATTAATATCAAGTGCATTATTATAATTTGAAAGAACAGGATTTTGCTCTCCCGGAGTATATTTTCTAAGTACCTGTCTGTAATCCGTATGTTGCATAGCTACACCTTGAGAGGCAGGGTCAAAGGCCAGGGCAAAAGTAGGTACCCATTCCAAATCAAATTTTCCCACATACCCATAATCAAAATAATTAAACCCATGTCGTTGATCCGCTTGTTCCCCTGTCGATTTTTCATAACCTCCCTGCAAGGTGTAAGAAGCATTTTGAATTGCCCCTTTTTCAGTACCTGCACCTCCACTTGAACCGAATCTTTGTCTTATTCTGAAATTTGCCCTATACGTTTTTCCTAAACTGAAAGGATTATTTTTACTATTCAGAACACCCCAACCGCCAGGAGTAAATTGATTTTTAGCATCGGTTAGTGCCCCGGTAAGCGTCATATCAATAGATTCACCTAATCGGGCATCAATTTTACCTGTCAGATCAAGCCTTTCATTCGTTTCGTTATTTCTGGCTTTCAAAATATCAACATCATCAGCCAACAGATTATCCGCACTTATGATGAAACTTGACCCTAGTGCGGTCACTGGATTAGCCTCCAATTCAGCTAATTTATCCTCTTTAACTCTGTAAATAGAGGTAGCAGGTGGATTATCCTCGTACTGATGCGTATATCTTCCCGAGAAACGATAACCTAGAATAGATTGCCCTTTTTTATTTTTTAAAATGGGACCACTCAGGTTTACACCTATTAAGCTGTTACTGTATGGATCTAGATATTTTGATGATTCAACTTCTACTCCCCCGCTAAATTTATTTGATGGACCCTTCGTTGTGATGGAGATAATACCTCCGGTCACATCGCCATATTGCGCTTCAATCCCCCCTGTAATTACCTGAAGCTGATCTATTTCCGATTCCGGAATGAGATTACCCTGAATTCTGATACCGTCGATATAGTAGTTTGTAGCATCGGAACGAGAACCCCTGATAGTTATCGCTTTCCCCTCATCGGCAGCGGCTAAACCTGCAGTGGTAGCAGCTAAAGCATTAATATTTCTCGTAGGTAATGACCGTATTTGATCGCTCGTAATAACCGAACCAGACGTGGTATTATCCTGCTCAATCAAAGGCACCTTATATTCAACTATAGTAATTTCCTGCAGAACAACCCCTCCATCAGAACCAAGTTGAATATCTAACTTAGTTGACTTTCCAGCCAAAACTTTTACTCCCGTAATCCTTCTGGATGTATAGCCAAGGTAACTAGCCTCAACGTCGTAAAGACCTGGATCCATGTCGGGGAAATTAAAATATCCCTCTACATCTGTCTCCGTCCCAGTGACTAAAACCCCATTTTTAAACAAGGCAATAGTGCCGAAAGAGATGGGCTCTTTTGACTCTTCATCGATTACCTTCCCCCCTAATGAGGTTTGAGCCTGAAGAAAAACAACCGATAAACAAAGTAGAATAAAAGAGATGAATAGAATTCTTTGCATCTGAGCCTTATATTTTTTCAATAGCTAAAAATAAAAGTGCAAGTTAATTAAAATGTACTTTAATTAACAGCAGATTAATGAAACTTATAGACAAAATACTATATTTTTAGTCTTTTTGCTTATTCAATAGGTTTGAAATGATACGATGGAAGTGATGGACATTAATTTCCATGTTAACAGAATACCTTCCTCTACTATAATATCGGCCCTGCATTCCCATTTGAACAGATTCGACCACCTCTTCGTCTTCTAATTCAGTGACATCTAACTGGTTCTTTTCTCTATCGAATGAGGTTCCCTCAAAATAATAAGAGCGGAATTTCACCACCGTCATTTGATGACCTTTGGGTTCTACAACATTTAAGGATAAGCCCCAGGGATAGAAATTGAACATCAAATTTGGGAAAATCCAAAAATAATAGGCATATATTCTCTTGCCCTCATCCACATGACCTTTTGGCGTATTAAAATATGGTTCATCATCGGCAGCTACTCCTATTTGTAAATTACCCCATTCAAATAAATGATATTCATATTTTTCAAATTCTATGGCTTGATTCAACGCCGGATGTACAAACGGAATATGAAAGCCTTCCAAGTAATTATCTACATATAACGCCCAATGAGCTCTTACATCAAAATCTCTCGAATCGTCAGGATTAAAGGTGAGGGTATGTAAAGGTAAAAATGAAACTCTATCCAACATGGGTTGAATAAAATTGGCAAATGAAGCAAGGGGATTAATGGAGGTGAAGTACAAAGGGAAAAAAGTGGCCAGCGGCAGTTGTTTCAAATGATCCTTTTCCGTTGGGAAATTTTCTGTCTGGTCAAATTCAGGCATACTTTTAAATGTCCCATTTAGTCTGAAACACCGTCCATGATAACCACAACGAAGTATCCGCTGTCCGGAACAGGAGGAAGAAACTACCAATTTACCCCTATGCGTACAAACATTCGATAAACAATATACCTCTCCATCTGAATCTGTGGAAAGGACAACAGGTTCATTTAAAACATCTGGTAATAAGACCAATGGCGTTAAAGTGCCAATTGGAGCCTGATCGGTATTATCCCCTATAAAAATCCAACATTTTTCCCAAATTTCAGATATGGATTGCTCAAACCACTGCCTTTCTCTATAAAAAGATGAAGGCAGTGTATCTGACTTTCTAATATCTTCATCAATATGAAAAATCTCCATGCCACTTATGAATTATGGCT
>JBILDL010000348.1:0-3431 GCA_044352635.1 Saprospiraceae bacterium
AGGTGAATCGGGTTAAATTTGCAAAAAAAAAATAATGAATCAGTTAATTTGGGTTAACCAATTGGATCAACTTACTGAAGCTGTCATTTCAAATTTCGGCTTACTTCGACATGAAGACTTGTATTTTAAACCGGATGCTAACAGGTGGAGCATTGCCGAGAATCTGGCTCACCTGATTGTTGTAAATAAAACATATTTCCCGGTTATTGAACAAATTAGAAATAACACTTATAAGGTACCTTTTATCGGGAAAATTCCTTTTCTTCCAAAATTATTTGGATCCGTTCTTATAGAATATGTAAAACCTGAAAAGGAAGAAGCAAAGGTAAAAACTTTCCCCATCTGGGAACCTGCCAACTTTAAGGAAGAGGGATCTATTTTGGAACTTTTTGAAAAGCATCAACAAGCCTTAAGAAATTTAAGGATTGAAAACGAGGATCTCATTCAGCGTAAACAAATTATTGCTTCCCCTGCCAATAATAACATCGTGTACTCTTTAGAGGACGCCTTTGATGTTATTCTTCTGCACGAACAACGACATTTCATACAAAGTAAAGCTGTTTTAGCTTTGCTGGATAAAAACGTAATATGACTTTAACTAATTTGTCTTCTAGCCTTTTGCCAGAACAATTTGAAAATGACCCATTTCAAGTAAAAAAATATACGCTTAAAAATGGCTTGCAGGTATTTTTAAGTATAAATCCTTATCACCCGACGCTTAGCACCCAGATTGCAGTTCGTGCGGGTTCAAAACATGATCCTGCAGAAACTACAGGTCTTGCTCATTATATGGAGCACATGCTATTTAAAGGGACTTCAAAAATTGGTACTGCTAACTGGGAAGAGGAAAAAGTTTTGTTGGAGGAAATCGCTGACTTATATGAAAAGCACCGAAATGCCTCTACAGAAGACGAGCGTAAAGAAATTTATCAGCTCATTGACCAGAAATCATATCAGGCAGCCAAATTAACTATCCCCGGTGAATACGACAAATTAGCCTCGTCTATTGGCGCCAAAGGAACCAATGCCTACACCTGGTTTGAACAAACAGTATATCTGAATGCCATTCCAAACAATGAATTAGAGCGTTGGATTTCCCTGGAAGCGGAGCGTTTTTCCCAACTTACCCTCCGTTTATTTCATACGGAACTGGAAACCGTTTACGAAGAATTTAATATCAGTCAGGACAAGGATATTCGTAAGGTGAGCAACCTGCTCCATGCCGGCTTATTCCCCAATCACCCTTATGGTACACAAACGACCATAGGCAGTGCGGAGCATCTTAGAAATCCATCCCACTATAATATCCATAAATTCTTCAGTACCTATTATGTTCCCAATAATATGGCGATCATTCTGGCGGGCGATCTCGATGCTGATAAAACGATTGCGCTCATTGAAAAATATTGGGGTTCCAAAGTTAACTCTGACATTCCCGCTTTTAATTTTGACGAACAACCTCCCATCACGGAGGTTAAAAGAATGGAGGCACTTGGTCAGGAATCTCCATTTATTCAAATGGCCTGGCGTTTGCCTGGTGCCAATACCGACACCCCTTATTTGCTAAGTCTTATTCAACATTTGTTTTATAATCAGCAGGCAGGCTTGCTCGATTTGAATATAAACCAGCAACAACTTGTCCTGGAATCTGAAGCATGGACCTGGTTTCACGAAGATTATTCTGCGTTCGGTTTTTATGGAAAACCACGGGAAGGTCAGACGCTGGAAGAGGTTGAAGCCCTTTTATTAAACCAACTAGATATTTTACTGGAGGGAAATTTCCCAGATTGGTTGCCGGAAGCCGTTTGCAACGATTTCCGTCTGGGTGAGTTAAAATCTTTACAGTCAAACGAAGCCAGAACAAGCAGTATTACCCAAGCTTTTATTTTGGGTATTCCCTGGAAAAAATTTGCGACTAGGGTCAGCGATATGGTCCATTTTAGTAAGGAAGATATCATCGATTTTGCAAAAAAATACATTCACCGAGATAATTATGTGGTCGTTTATAAGCGAAAAGGCGACGATCCTTCTGTTATAAAAGTCGAGAAACCTCCCATCACGGCGGTTGATATAAACAGAGACGGTTCTTCTGACTTTGCCAATGAATTTCTATCTACTGAGTCCCCCAGATTGAAACCTGTTTTTGTTTCTTATCAGGAAAATATTAAGCAAGACGAGTTATTTCCCGGCATACCCATTCATTATGTAAAGAATCCGGATAATGATCTCTTTCGATTAGATTTTATTTATCCAATGGGAAAAATGCACGACCCACTTCTTCCCATCCTTTTTAAATATCTACCCTATCTTGGGACTAAAGATATGCAACCCTCTGAAATACAACAGGCATTTTTCAGACTTGGCATTTCTTTTGAAGTGAGTATGGAGGAAGAACGTTGTTATATCTCCCTTTCAGGCTTAGAAAAATCAATGGAGGAGGCGATTATTTTATTAGAAAAAATATTAAATGGTGCCGTTCCAAATGCAGATAAACTTAAAAATGTTGCTTCCGACATACTTATCAAACGGGAAAATGCGCTCAGAGACAGAGCATATATGTTGAGGAATGCCTTAGGTTCTTATGCCCGTTATGGAGCAAATTCACCTTTTAATTTTCGATTAAATAAGGAGCAACTTCTTCAATTGGACCCGGAAAATATTGTTCAGAGAATTCATGAATTAAACCAATATGAACACGCCGTTTATTACTTTGGCAGCAACGATTTCGATAAGGTTATCCCCATTTTAAGAAAGCATCATATCGTGCCGTCGGAAAGAAAGGCTGCACCTCACAGCAAATTGTTTTTACAAGTTCCAAATACAGAAAATAAGGTTCTTTTTTACAATTTCCCCATTGTTCAAACCGATTTAATGTGGATTTCCAAAGGAACCCCTGACTTTAATCTGGAGGAACATTTCATGAAAGAATGGTATAATGAATATTTCGGATATGGCCTGTCCAGTATCGTTTTCCAGGAAATCAGGGAGTCAAAAGCGTTGGCTTATTCCACTTATGCCTTCTATACTTCTCCAAGAAAAAGACAGGAAGCTCATTATTTGCAAGCATATATTGGTACTCAGCCCGATAAATTAGCCGATGCAATACCTTGTCTCAATAATTTATTGGAAGATATGCCTATTGTCCCTGCTCAAATGGAAAATGCCAGAATATCCATTCTAAAAAGACTGGAAAGTGAGCGAATGACGCCGGGCGGAATTTATTGGAATTACAGAAAAATACAGGATTTGGGGTATTCTCAAGACCTTAGAAAACCTCTTTACGAGCGATTAAATGACGCCAACGGCAATGATTTATCGTCCTTTCAACAGCAATACGTAAAAAACAGGAATTATACCCTTTTAGTTATGGGGAATAAGGAAAATATTGATTTTTCTTTGTTGGAACAATATGGACCTATTACTATGTTGAC
>JBILDL010000349.1:0-3422 GCA_044352635.1 Saprospiraceae bacterium
TTCTCTCCTGAACTGTACACCAGGCACCTGGTTTAAAGGAGCATCTCCTGAAAGATCGCCAATTTTGATCGCGGTAAAGGAACCTGTGGTATCTTTTGATATGGCAGGAAAAATAATTTCCTCTGGAAAAGGTGTTTTCCAGGGATTCGAAGAATCGGGAAATATAAAATGAGTGGGAATAAATCGCCAACTTGTATTTTTTTCAAATTTTGACGAAAGATTTATCACTAATTTCCTCAATTCCAACAAATCCCGAATGCTAATGGTACCAGAATTATCAATATCAGCGGCAAGAAATTGCAAGGGTGATTTTAAAACCTGACCCTGAAGAAGCTGTCTTTGGAGCAGCACTAAATCAAGGGTTGAAACGCCATTTTTAAAATCATTGGGACTCAGTGGTTTTAAAAAATAAGGACCTCCTGTTGAAATATTCTGTATGGAAAACAATCCATCTACATTGGTCTGTCCAGAATAAGTGGTGAATCCTGAGAGCCCAACGGTAACCTGATTTACTGGTTTTCCTGTGGCTGTTTTTATAGCCCCGGATATTTTGACTTTCGGGCTACAAGTATTAAAAGAATCTGATAAATAGAGGGAAACATCACAGGAAACAGATATTCCCTTAGCATTGGTAAGGAAAACCCTTAATGGAATAGCTGTATTTTTTAAGGCAGAACAATCGAAACTCAACACAGAATCTTTGTTGTCTGCAATATAACTTACAGATAAATCTGACACTTTCTTAATAGATAAAAATGATCCGGGATAACAAGTGGATAAGTTGGAAACCAAGTCTTTATCGTTTAAAACATCACTTATATTTACCTTAACCAACCCACCTTCACCAGAGGATAAAGGCGTTAAGTTTTTAGTCAGCTTTTGTACACAATCCAGGGATTGAAGACTGGAAGGGACTACCGATACAGCTAAAACAGCGCTTGATTTATTCTTCCAATGATCAGACACTTCTATCCACAGGTCATAATTTCCTGGTTGAATAGCATTTACCCGAGCGGAAAGAAACCCATTTTTATATACTCCGTCATTTATTTTTCCGCCCCATGGAATCCTTGTTTTTGTGTTTTTCTCATAAAGGACTATAGAATCTAGTGAAACTGAAGAAAAGGGACAATTCTCGAGTACTTTAACCGTCAAAGACATGGGTAATCCACAGGAACCATTGGTTTGTATCACCAAAGATGAATCCGGGACAATAACAACAGGCTTAATCGTATCAGTAAGGTTTAAGATTTGGGTATATTTCCAGGCAAAAACCTGATCATTATCGCAAGTTAAGGAATTATTTTTAGGATAATCATTCAGTGAAACCGGGCGCAAGGTAGAAAGCGTTGACCCAGACATCATCCTCGCTGAATCAAATTTGACCAGAGTATTGTCATTCAGTAATCTTTCTTTTTCTGCATTTAATTTTGCCAGAGTATGGTAAAAGGGCATGGCCTTACCATTAGTGTTTAACTTCCGGGGAATGGTTCTTGCGAATGTTGAAGGATTTGAAGTAATGTCCTTACAAATGGCATCAGAGGGAACATCACACCAGTTAATCAGGGTATAAGTTCTTTTAATAGTTATCCCATTCACCTGTTCATTTGACAGGGAGTCAACGAAAGAAATCGCCAACAAATCGCAAGCATTTGAAGTGGCAGATAAAGAAAAGGCTGGGTCTAACCCACAAAATGTGGTCGTATCCGGAGGAATATTAATTGTAAATGTATGTGAAGGACGCAGAAGGATAATTTGAGAATCACGAACGATTACGGTTTGGTTATCCACTAATTTTTCAACCATCCAGTGTCTGGTAATGTGCCCTGAACCGCATTTTACATAATCAACGGTACTATAGTTAACCTTTCCTGTACAATCTAAACCATAAATAGTCGGCTGACCAAACAATTCATTAGACTTAAATTCATCTTTTAAAGCATTCAACGCTGCGGTATCTGTACAACTCACCCAATTTTTTGCATTTTTATTTGGATCTTGATTTAGATTTGGGGAGAAGACCACGGGATTCATGACATCTTGCAAAACAACCTGAAATTCGCAATAACTGCTATTTGTGAGGTTACCGAAGCCGACATCACTTGCCCATAGTTCAGCCACATTTTCCTTACCTGCATCGCAACAAAAGTATTCGATGTAAGGAAGAAAGCGAGGGGTATAATAAAGGCCGGCATTTTTTCCCACGTTAATTCTTTCAAAGTCAGTGATAGTCACTTTCCCATCCTTATCTCCGTATTTATCATAATCGAGATTCCCCAAAAAGTTATCTAAAATACAGGCAGAGGAGACCACCCTTCTTAAATAGAGTGTGTCCAGCGAGCAATTATCCGTTGAGCCATTGTTCACCATATCGGTTCTGATCCTTGCTGAAACCTTGTTTGTTCTGCCGTGAGTGTACCAATCTGATTTGGCACTATACAATAATGGCACAGTTATGGACGGTTTACAACGTACCCTTGGAAAAACTTGATCTTGCAGCACAAAATAGAGCGTATCATAGCTTATTGCCTCGCATTCTCCGGCAGTTGCGGCCACTATTATTCTATGCGCGCCAGCTGGCAGATCATTTATAGACGAACCCAAAGGCGTGTGAACCAAAGGATAATTTACTTTATTCCAAACGGAAGAACTTTTGAATTTCCCTGAAACAGAGATCACTTTAGATTCCACTTGATAGGAAAGCAACAAATTGGCTCTGGGGGTACAATCATCTTTTACGGTCCAATTGAACCATTTTCCAAGATCGCGTTCATCAGTCCCATGCGTTAAAGGCAGTAAAATATTGCTTTTACATACATTTCCTGGTAGCTGAATAAACACAGGTTTTGCAGCATCCCTTCCTAAAACGCCATTTTGCCCGGAACCCGTCAGTGCAGGAAAAGAGGGGCCTGATGTGCGCGAAAAATAAATCCACAGGGTATCAGTAATGATTTTATTTTGACAAATATCTTCAATAGTAACTATGATTCGAACCCGTTTACCATCATTACAAGCAGAATAAACCCTTGATTTATAGGAAACATTCCATAAGTTTTGTTTATCAAAAAGGCTTATAGTGTCCTTAAAGCCATTTGGCCAGGTATAAAATGCACTATAAACAGATTTTACCAAACGATCTAATTCCAGACTGTCTGAGATGGAGCATACATCAAATTTTAAATCATCGGGAGCTTCACATTTATAAAAAGAATTATTCTGATCTATTTTACC
Organism: Saprospiraceae bacterium; assembly: GCA_044352635.1. Classification (GTDB taxonomy): domain Bacteria; phylum Bacteroidota; class Bacteroidia; order Chitinophagales; family Saprospiraceae; genus BJGN01. The sequence goes on from JBILDL010000349.1 coordinate 3,232, forward strand.
TGACGGAAAATTAGGGTGCGATTTAATTCTTGGATTATCACCTAAAGGACCAAATGAATATAAACTTGGCGGAGCATAATCGTAAGCAAGGGATGGTGTTGCATCACAGGAAGAGGGATTACCTATTTTTCTAAAGAAAATTTCCTGAACAAAAACGGTGGCATTATTAGAATTATCCGTAAAGGTAAACG
>JBILDL010000350.1:0-3421 GCA_044352635.1 Saprospiraceae bacterium
AACTTCGCTACAGTAAAAAATATAAATTTTGAAAATAGTCGGAACATTAGGCTTGATTTTGATATTTAGTCCTTCAATGTTAATCAAAATCTTTTTATTTTATTAAAAAACCTTGGAAATTCCTCCAATAATAAATTGTACACCAATAGACATTACGATAAATCCCATAATTCTGGATAGTGCACGAAGTCCAGCTTCACCCAAAAACTGATATAATAATGGGGCAAATCGCAAAATAAGGTAAACGATGACACCCATAGTGAATATTACCCCAACGATGGTCCCTTTCTGCCACCACAATGGATATTCGTCGAAGTAAGTTATGAGTAAGGAAATAGACCCGGGACCGGAAAGGAGCGGCATAGCTAGGGGGGCAAATGAAATATCTTCTTTATGAAGGGCTTCTTCCGTTACCTTTTTTGAGGTCGCGCCACTTTTGGAAATATTTCCCGTGAGTAGGGAGTATCCCGAGCTCATAATTACTAATCCGCCAGCAATACGCATTGCTCCAATGCTGATACCAAAAAATCCTAAAATCCAGGTGCCAGCCAGAAAAAATAAGCTTAAAATCAGAAAAAAGTATAAGCTTGTGAGTCTAGACGTTCTGTTTCGTTCTTTTTGGGTATATTCTGGCGTCATGGCTAAATAAACAGGAACGGCACCCAATGGATTAACTACGGAAAAGATGGAGGCCAAAGTAGCTATATATAATTCAATCATGATTTACTCTTTTACTTAAAACGTATTTTATCTCTAAAGTCACTTTTCTTAACTTGCAGACCTAACCCCAGAGGGGTCACATGTATCTAGCTATTATGCCCCTGGCGGCACAAATTCCTCAGTAATCATTGTCCTTCCTCCAGCGTTAATTTTATTTTTATTTTTTTCTGATTTCTAAGGAGTTCGAGCTCCACGACGTCCCCAACTTTATGTTTTTCCAAAAAAAGATACAAATCACCATTGTTTTTAATGGGTTCTTTATCTATACCCACCAAAATATCACCGAGAATTATTTCTCCGTATCGATTTCTTCGGGTGGGTTGAAGGCCACTTTTCTCGGCGTTACTTCCAGGGGGAACATTTAAAATGAGGGGCCCCTGTAAACCATATCGGGCAACAATATTATTACTTGCCAGTTCAACACCTATAGTTGGTCGTTGAATTTTTCCATACCTTATCAGTTCGGGGACCACCCAGCGAACGGCATCGACAGGGATAGAGAAGCCAATGCCAGCGGAAGCGCCAGATGGACTATAAATTGCTGTATTTACACCAATGAGTTTTCCTCCTGAATCGAGTAGGGGGCCACCCGAATTACCTGGATTAATCGCTGCGTCCGTTTGTATGGCATCTCTAATAGGAACGCCTGCTCTGGACTGTATTTCTCTGCCGAGGGCACTTACCACTCCGGTAGTTAATGTTTGGTCAAGACCAAATGGATTACCAATGGCAAAAACGGATTGCCCAACTTTTAGATTTTCGGATATTCCAACGGGTATGGCGTATAATACTGAAATTGGGGCTTTGATTTTCAGAACGGCTAAATCTTTCTCAGGTGCCACGCCAATAAGTTCGGCCGGCCAGTTAGATTGATCTGCCAAAGTTACGGTAGCTTTATCAGCGCCTTCAATCACGTGATAATTGGTAACAATGTGTCCCATTTTATCCCATATAAAGCCAGAGCCCGTCCCACTTTTTATCTCAGAAATATCCCTGGTCCAGAAATTTTCACGAATATTCGTCGTAGTGATAAAGCATACACCTGGTGCAGCTTTTTCAAATAACTGTATGGTTGACAACTCTGTAGAAGTCAACATGGTAATGCTATCATCCGATGAAGAGGTAGGCGCATCATTGGTTGATGTACCTTTTTCCATCCAGGCGGCACCTCCAAGGAAGGCCAATATAATTAAAGAAATACCGGCAATAATTTGCCAAATGGAAGACGAAATGCGGGCCATTTTTTTCTTTTTTATTAAGTTTTTCTTTCTTTTTTCTTTGCAGCAGGAAATAAAATATTGTTTAAAATGAGTCGATATCCAGGTGAATTCGGATGCAGACTCAAATCAGTTTCGGGATCATTAACATGGTGGCGATAGTCCTCAGGGTCGTGTCCACCATAAAATGTCCAGAAACCTTGTCCAAATATGCCATGAATGTATCTTGCCTCCTGAAAGGGTTTGTTATCTCCGAGAATTAAAACATTTGACTTGATATTTTCCTGATTGAATGCCGTGGTTTGACCCATAAACCCCTTTACCAAGCGCGTATGATTTTGGGTTAACATCGTTGGGATGGGATCCCATTTTGCTGAAAATTCAAACAGATTGAAGTAATCCTGTTCTGCAGGCATAGGTCTTTCCGGCGCCACATCAATGGAAGAATATTCATACTCCATAGGATTTTGCGAAAGCTGGAATTGACTGAACGCAAAAGTATTGTCAAAATTCAGTTTTGATTGTGACTGGGGATCTGCTTTGTCTCCGTCATACATGTAGTCGCAGATATCGACGCCATCGGCAGCTAAGGCAATGTCATAAGTATCTGTAGCTGAGCACATGGCAAACATAAAACCACCGCCTCCAACAAATTCTCTAATTTTCTTAACCACTTGAAGTTTCATTTGTGAAACCTTTGGAAAACCTAATTCAGCGGCAAGTTCCTCCATTCTGCGTTGATTTTCTCTGTACCAGGGGAAGGCAGAATAGGTTCGGTAAAACTTTCCATATTGACCAGTGAAATCCTCATGGTGCAAATGCAGCCAATCGTAGGCAGCCAGTTTGCCTTGCACTACCTCCTTATCATAGATGGTTTCGTAGGGAATTTCAGCGTATGTAAGAACCATGGTTACGGCATCATCCCATGGCTGAATTTTTTCTCCGGAGGATTTAAATTCAGGGGTATATACGGCAATTTTAGGTGCTTTTTCTAGTTTAATCGCATCCATATTTTTTTCTGGATTAGCAATTTCAGCCAAAAGATTATCAAAAGCTGCATCAGAAAGCGTTTCAAAACTAACCCCTCTCGTTTTACATTCTTTTTCAAAGGTGGCACTATACGGAAAAGCAAAACTTCCTCCTCTATAATTTAACAACCACCAGCCTTCCTGCCCCGCTTCCAATACCCAATAAGTAACACCATAAGCCTTTAAGTGGTCTTTTTGACCCTCGAAATCCATAGGTAATAGAAGGTATGAAGCATTTCCCTGAACGGAAACCAAAAGTAAAAAAGAAAGAAATAGACCCTTAACGGTCAGTTGAATATTCATATTTGTCCTTTTACGTAACATTGATAATTTCATATACAACAAAATAAGGTTTTTTGTGGTTCAAACCGTACATTTATCGTCGTAAAAAAAAATAAATGCAACAGCTGGTTTTTGAATATAGTGGATGGTATGTCCTTCTTTGTTTGTTGGTCG
>JBILDL010000351.1:0-3417 GCA_044352635.1 Saprospiraceae bacterium
TTTAATTCGTTTGATTTCTTTGACGCATAACCTCATATAAAATGATACCGGCGGCGACAGAAACATTCAAGGAATTTATTTCTCCTTGTTGTGGAATGATGAATTTTTGATCGGCTGCTTTAATTAAACTTGGGTGAACGCCATTACCTTCAGCTCCGAGGATAATGGCAGTAGGTTCATGCCAATTACATTGTTCTACTGTTTTTTCGCCCTTTAAATCGCTAACACTTACGATTATTCCCATTTCCTGTAAATAGGTAATGGTATTAGCAAGACTATTTTCTCTGCAAATGGGTATTCTGGTAAGAGCACCAGCAGACGTTTTAATAGCGTCTCCATTTATAGGAGCGGTACCACGCATACCAAGTATGATGCCGTCTGCTCCTAATACTTCAGCTGATCTGGCTATAGCGCCAATATTTCTAACATCGGTAATACTATCTAATATGAGAAAAACTGGATTTTCCTTTTTCTCAAGAATTTCGGGAAGTAAACTATCTATATTCTGATATGAAATGGGTGAAGTGTAGGCGATAACCCCTTGATGATTGCCGGAAACTACCCTATTCATCCTCTCTTTTGGTACAACCTGAAGCGGAATTTCATGGTCCCGGCACAAGTGCCTGATTTCTTTTTCTAACTCTCCCCGCAACCCTTGTTGAAATAGTATCTTTTCAATTGTTTTTCCAGATTCAACAGCCTCTAAGATGGGGTGTCTTCCATAAATAATGGATACCTCATTGTCCTCCATAAACTTTTTTAATTTTTTCCCGACGGTAATAAATTACAATTTCCCCAAAGGTATCTAAAAATTGAATTATTTTTAGATACTAACCTTTAATCCGTTATGCTACACATAATGGATATCTTATACTAATTAGTTAATGTTTTAATCCAGTGATTTTCTTGCTTCACCGTCAGGATTATTTTGAAGAAGACATAAGTCATCTAATATCATAGTTTCACCTTTTTCAGCAGAGTAAGGCAGCCATTCTGGTAAACCTCCTCCATTTGGATTTCCAGTTTTAACAAATTGAATGAATGAATTAGCCATTTTTGTAGATAGTGCTCTAGGGCGTTTTCCTCCTCCAGTATGGGTAAACATAAGATCGGTATTATAAAACCAGAAGCAGATATCAATACAATGGAAAGCTCTCATTCTACCGTCAAATAAAGGTGGTTGCCAACCAAACCAGGATACATAAACAGGAGCCTTACCATTTTTTGATTTTGCATCTGCTGCAGCCACTGCATTTTTTCTATTGGATAAAATGAGTGCCCATATTTCAACGGCAGTAGCCGTTGGGAATTGTTTTTTATAAGCGGATACAATAAGGCTGGATTTTTCACCAAATCTGGTTGATAATTTTTCGGTTATTTCTTCCCAGGTTACCTTCTCCAAACTAGCGTCAGAACGGGAAGGTGTCCATTCATGAAAAGTAGTATTAAGCATTAAAGGAATATTTTCAGACATTCCACCAGAGAAAAACGGTTCGCTTGAAAGGTGAATTCCATCAGAAACAGGTGAAAAACCTTCTCTTTGAATACCCATTTTTTTTGCTTCATCCGAAAATTTTGCAACAGTTCTATTGGCAATTTGAATAAATTCAAGCCAAGGCATTTGTTGTAATTTTTCAAATTCACCTATTTTGAAGCCAGCTTCTTCCAATACTTTTGCACCTAATTTTTCCGCATAATCTTTATTTACTCCTATCAAAGAACTACCACTTAAGGCAACTGCTTTATGAAAAAGGCCTTTTGCAGCAGGCATATTCATCAATGTAGTGACTTTTGCCCCTCCACCAGATTGACCAATAATGGTTACATTATTCGGGTCACCCCCAAATTGGGAAATATTATTTTTTATCCATTCTAAGGAAGCAACCAAGTCTAAGTTACCTGCATTTCCAGAAGCTAAAGGTCCTCCAACACTTGATAAACAGCAATAACCTAAAGCACCCAGGCGATGATTAACGGAGCAAAAAACAATATTTCCCATCCTTGACAGATTTTCCCCATGGTAACCGTCTTGTTCTATGCCGTTCCCATTTACAAAGCCACCCCCATGTAACCAGACTATAACAGGACGATTTGCTTTATCTAAAGCAGGTGTCCAAATATTCAGCTTGAGACAATCCTCAGATACATCGTCGTAATTCCAATGATCAACGAAGGATGAATATGCATTGGCATATCTTTTTTCCATTATTTGTGGAGCAGAATTACCCCACCAGATGGTTGGCTTAATATCGTTCCATGGCACTGGTTTTTGTGGCGGCATAAATCTGTTTTTTCCACTGGTATCCGCTCCATAAGGAATGCCAAGAAATTGATGTATGCCACGTAAAATAAAACCGCGTACCTTCCCATATTCTGTTTGAGCAATAGCAATGTTATCTCCAATATGGAGTAATTGGTCTTCATCAATGTTCAAATCATGCGCCTGGGTGTTTCCAAGAGAAGTTTTAGGGATGGTCAATCCAATAGCGCCTATGCCAAGCGTCTGGATAAAGTTTCTGCGGGTTGCTTTCATTGTAATGTAATTTTGGATGGTAACAAGTTAATAAAAAAAATAATAATTCAATTAAAAAAAATCCTTTTTGTAATTATTACGTTACTTTTATGAATAGGCTAAAATTATATTTTTTAAAATAAAGCATAATGAAAATTTTAAGACCACTTACTTTGTTTTTTCTATTGCTAAAGGGATGTATTGTATTTGCCCAAAGTCCATTTGAAGTAGTTGATGACCTCGCAAAGGTTCGAAGTATAGCTTTAAAATGGCCATTAACAGAAAATGATTTAAGTTCATTATCTATTCGCGATAAATATACAAGCGATCATAATGCCGTGGACCATTTATATGTCCAGCAAGAATTGGATGGAATACCTATTGATAAAGCTATTTCTGGCTTTCATTTTAAAAGTGATGGTACTCTAGCCTATGCCACAAATGGTTTTTTAGCCCAACTAAAAGATAGAATTGTTTTGGGATCCTTATTCAATAAACCTGGGATAAATGCCGCCGAAGCCGTTCGATTTGCCGCCATTGCATCGGGAATTTCGGCAGATGGCGTTACTTTAAAGTCAAAGGAGACAAGCCAGGATGGAAAATTTTTATTTTCTGAAAAAAGGTTTAGTAAATCTGAAATATCTGTTTTTTTAGTTTTTGTTCAAGAATTAAATGGGTCATTAAAATTGGCATGGGAAGTACCTTTGGATCATCCCAATTCGCCAGATTACTGGGTCTATAAAATAGATGCTCAGACCGGAAAGGTACTGTTGAAAGAAAATTATACTCTTTATTGTAATCATGAGGAGCATACTAAAAAGTTACCTATAACAAATAACATAGAAAATACGGTTGATTATCAAAATTTTAGTTTGCTAAATAAAGGCAGTTATCGTGTGTTTCCT
>JBILDL010000352.1:0-3415 GCA_044352635.1 Saprospiraceae bacterium
ATTTAGGAAGCGGTGCTGGAAATGATTGTTTTATTGCTCGCGAAGAAGTTGGTGAAACAGGGAACGTTATTGGTATTGATTTCACGACGGCTATGATAGAAAAGGCGAGGGTCAATGCAAAAAAGCTCGGATTTACCAACGTCCATTTTCTGCAAGGAGATATTGAGGAGATGCCTGTCGAATCAAATGTTGCCGATGTGGTGGTAAGTAATTGCGTCCTCAATCTGGTGCCAAATAAGGAAGGTGTTATCAAAGAGATTTATCGCGTTTTAAAGCCAGGGGGCCATTTCAGTATTTCTGACATAGTGCTCATTGGTGAATTGCCGGATAATTTACAAAAGGATGCAGAAATGTATGCCGGTTGTGTTTCAGGTGCTATTCAAAAAGAGGATTATTTAGCGCTCATTTCATCGAATGGCTTCTTAAACATTTCGGTTCAAAAGGAAAAACCAATTATTATTCCTGATGATATTTTGAGTAAATACCTGGATTATGCCGAATTGGAGGATTTTAAAAAAGGGAATTTAGGTATTTTCAGTGTAACGGTATATGCAGAAAAACCGGTGATTTTATAAAAAAAACTATGGAAATTTGTGCCGCCGGGAGCATGATAAGGTATAGACGTGTGACCCCAGAGGGGTCATGGACATTGTAAATCTTGATTCAGAATGTCATCGCGTCTCTACTCGCACATCACTGCTCGTCCCTGCGAAACCCGCGCAGAACCCTGCAAACACCGCGTCAAAAGCGTCCCTGTTTGCTCAATGTATAAAGTTGCATAAAAAACGAGGCTATCTTTTTAGACAGCCTCGTTTTAATTTTTTATTTTCTGGTATTTATCCAGGCGGCAAGTTTACGGATATCGGCACGTGGAACATGTCCCATTGGCGCCATAGGCGTAGAATAATCAGGCCAATTTTCTGGCTTTGGTGCCACAATTAAAGCTTCCATTTCAGCCACTGTATATTTGCGTTTAGCAATATCTGCAAAAGAAGGACCAACCGCCCGTTCTTTATCCTTATGACAAGCAACACAGGTATGTTTAGTTAACAACGCCATAGCTTCTTTATCAGAAATAACGGTACTAGAAGAAGCGCTTGGTTTTGGTGTTCCTTTAGGAGCTGCCTCTTTCATTTGATTATCCGGAGAATTAACCTGTTTCCCTGCGTCAATTCTTTCTCTTTCCGCCTTCGATTTTGGCGTTACCAGCGTGACATTAGCTTTACTCCCGGAAGGAATCGCGTTTAGAGTATAATATGCTGTCTTATGCAATAAAGGTAGGTTTTCGGTTTGAGAAAGAACGCCTTCAGGCACTACCGCATGAATGTAACCCGGTCTAAGTGCATCCACGACGATTCTAACCTTTAAACCATCTTCTGAAACGATAGCACCTCTCACAGGATTTTCCCCAATATTAACCATAGGGCTGCCATATACAGGATGATATTTATAGGTAAAACTACTGACATCATAATTATTGACATCAGCGGCTAATTTTTTATTCACAGGAAGGGTAAACTCAATCTCAAATCCATCAGGCATAGCTTTTACTGATTTCATTTCAAATGGCATTTTTCCTGTAAAAATGAGTCTTTCTAAGCCAAATGCCTCATTTCCAATAGACCCCCAACCTCTATTTGTTCCACCAACAAATAAGCTATGGTCATTACCCCAGGACATTCTCAAAACTCCTGATCTGAATCCTGAGCGAAAATCGAAGGCAGCACCTTGATATTGGCCATTTACTTTTTCAAGAAAAACTCTGGCGATTTTTGACATTCCCTGATCACCAACAAAAAGTTGACCTGAAAATGGACCGAATCCACCTTGGGTTTCATCGGCAATGATTTCAGAGGTAGAAACGCCTAAAACACCGTGAGGAAGCCAAACTGCGGGTGGTTTTATGCCTTTTCCAGGTATCGCTTTACTCATATCAAAAATAGTAGTTTGAGGTAGCGCTTCCTTTTCAACATACTCTGGTTTAACTCTCGGATTATCACGTGGATCTACCAGAGCAAAAATTTCTTCTTTTCTCATTTTTACGGGTGAATTGGGATTATCGGCCCACGCCAGAGAAGCTGGATGTCCTAAAAAGTCACCTTTTTCAACATGGGAAATGAAACCTGAACCTTGCCAATCCCCTTGATTATCACCGTAAAAAAAGTCTCCGTTAATCATTCCAATGCCACAGGGAGAGCGCATACCGGCAGCAAAAGGCTCCATTTTACCGTCGGCACTTATTTTCATTGTCCAACCTCTCCAGGGAACGAGTGATTTTCCCGCCCACCAGTCAGAACTACCAAAGGCAACATTCGCCGTCACATAAAAGGAACCGTCTGGACCTATTTTTGGTCCATAAGAATATTCATGGTAATGACCAGAGATGGGCCAGGAATAAACGGTTTCGTACTTGTCTGCCTTGCCATCATTATTTTTGTCAATCAGGCGTGTTAATTCACCTCGCTGAGCACAATAAATAACATCGTCCTTAATGGCTAAGCCTAGTATTTCATGAAGTCCCGTAGCAAATTTCCGGAAATAGGGCTTACTTGAATAAGGACTTTCCACGATGTAAACATCTCCCCGCCTGGAGGAAACGACTACATTACCATTTGACATGGTTGCCATGCCGCCTGCCTCCAATATAATACCCTCAGGAATAGCTATTTTTGCTATTCTGTAGTAATCATTTTCTGTTGGATCTTGAGCAAAAACAGAAAATGAGTATAAAAAAAGTAGAATGAATAGATTGCTTTTCATGTTATGGTCATTGATGATTTACCAAATAATTGAATATTGAACTTTTTCTGAAACTGGAACAATCAATGCTTTTTGATTATCTCCCGTTTCAATCGTTGCACCCGAGACTTCGATATAATAGGCTTTCCCATCTATAAGGTATCTGTTTTCCCCTGTTTTTGTAATGTCACTGCCCACGGCAAGTCGACATACCTGATTGGGATTAGGATTTTTTATCGTCAGCGTTCTTTGGAAATGCTTTTTATTAACTATAACCGTTTTGTCAAGAATATCAGCACCATCAATCATATAATTGAAAGTTGGTATATCCTCAGCATCAATTTCGTATCCTTTTATCAATAGATTTTCACCTAAATTATCCTGACTAAATACGGTTGCTTTACTGGTAAAAAAAGCATGAGGAGAAAGCGTTAAAACAGCACCTAGTGGTCTGGATGAACCATCGCCACGATCATCCCACATTGGGGTTGTATTTAAAAAATTTCCTTTCCAAACCTGAACTATATTGGCATTATCCAGATCAAAGGTGTAATGCAATTTATCAGGACTTCCCACATTCACTGAATGGACTACTCTTTTTATTCTTTTACCGTTTTTCATTATATCCATGAAGGAACGAAATACTCTGGGAGTACTTGCATCGAGGGTAATTTCC
>JBILDL010000024.1:0-11335 GCA_044352635.1 Saprospiraceae bacterium
CTCCGCTAATCCTGCCATGAAATGGATGCAGTACGTTATGCCAATTATGTTTTTAGGATTCTTTAATAGTTATGCGTCGGGATTAACTGCTTATTTATTGTTTAGTAATGTTTTGAATATTGGTCAAACCATGGCTACAAAGGCATTCCTAATAGATGAGGCTAAAATTCTTGCCCAGATGGAAAATCATAAGAAAAAACCTAAAAAGACGGGTGGTTTTCAGGACAGATTACAAAAAGTACTGGAAGAGCAAAGAAAAATAGCCGAACAGCAGAAAAATGCTAAAACGCAACCGAAAAAGAAATAATTAACTTAAATAAGCTTCGGCGGTTTTATCCTCGCTGAAGATTACTTCAATATTGTTATGTAACGTGGTGGCTAGTGATAGCCCCACGTAATCAACTTGAATGGGAAAAAGTTTATGCTTGCGATCTACTAATGCTGCTATTTCCAATCTTTCAGGGATGATGTCTAAAAATGGTTTGCAGGCATAAAAAATGGTTCTTCCTGTATTGGCAACATCGTCAAATAGAATTATTTTTTTTCCTGATAGCGCACTGATGTCAGTCGATACCTCAATTTGTTCGTTTAAAGGATTACCTGGGTCAAGCTTTATAGAAAAAAAGTTTATGGTAATTGGACAGGTCTTCATTAGTTCAGCACCGACAATGTTCGCAAATTGAACTCCTTTTTTGTTTATTCCCGCAAAATATATTTCCTTATCATCTAGGTGATTACTGTATATCTCTATAGCTAATCTTTTGATTTTTCGGGCTACCTGGTTGGAACTTAAAATTTTCATGGAAAGGAAATTTAGTTGAAATTGAAATTAAAAGTCTAATGTAAAACAATTACCTTTAAAGAAAAAAGGATATATTATGCATGAACAAATAATCTTTTCAATTCTTTGCATTTTATCTTTTGGATTTGCTGCAAAAAGATTTTATGCTATTTCGAGAAATATTAATCTCGGAGTTGATTGGGCGCCTACCAGCACTCCTTTGGAAAAATGGAAAAATGTTGTTTTTATTGCCTTTGGTCAGAAAAAAATGTTTACAAAATGGCTGCCTGCCACCTTACATCTATTTATTTATGTGGCATTCATTTTTACACAAATTGAATTAATCGAAATTCTGGTAGATGGAATAACTGGTTCTCACAGGATATTTTTGCCCATATTAGGTTCCTTTTACTTATTTATCATAAATTTTATTGAGCTTCTTTCCTTATTGGCACTTTTCGGCACTTTTATTTTCTTAGCCAGAAGAAATTTATTGAAAATTCCCCGTTTCCAAAGCGTGGAATTAAATGGGTGGCCTGCATTGGACGCATTAATCATACTGTTAGCTGAAATTGTTCTGGTCACATTCATTTTTATGATGAATAGCGCAGACGTTGCTTTACACCAAGATTCATATCAATTTATTTTAAGTGGTTTCCTGGTTCCTTTTCTTCAGGATTTTGATACCAATACACTGCATTTGTTAGAAAGAGTAGGGTGGTGGGGTCACATTATAGTGGTTTTCGGATTTATTATATATCTCTCTTATTCAAAACATTTACATATTATTTTTGCCTTTATAAATACCTATTATGCAAATACCCAACCCAGAGGTAAAATAGAAAATATGCCAGCTATTATGGATGAGGTTAAGTCTTTGCTGGGCATATCCGAATCAAGTAATGACAATAATCAATTGCCAGATTTTGGAAGTAATGATGTGTTTAATCTTTCCTGGAAAAATATTTTAGATGCTTATACCTGCACTGAATGTGGCAGATGTACTGAGGTTTGTCCTGCAAATATGACAGGTAAAAAATTATCTCCTCGTAAAATAATGATGGATATCAGAGATAGAGCCGATGAGGTTGGAAAAAAACTGGATAGTGGTGATGTAGCTTTTTGTCAGGATAAAAATCTACCCCTGTCACCAGCTAATTTTTCAGATGGTCTGTCCCTTTTTTCTCAAATATCACCAGAAGAAATTCATGCTTGTACCACTTGCAATGCTTGTGTTGAAGCTTGTCCTGTTTTGATAAATCCTCTTGAACCAATTATAAAAATGAGGCGTTATGAAATATTAACTCTATCAGCCGGACCAGCTGATTGGGTGCCTCTTTTTAATAGTTTAGAAAATAATCAGGCAGCGTGGTCATTGTCAACAGAAAGGTCCGCTTGGATTGCCGATGTAAATGATTAGTTAATAACCTTAAGCTCTTATATGTCTATCCAGGTTCCTATTTATTCAACGCTTTACAACGAAGGTATTTCTCCTGAAATTTTATTTTGGGTAGGGTGCGCTGGTAGTTTTGATACTCGCGCTCAACGCGTTACAAAAGCATTCTGTACTATCCTAAACAAAATTGGTGTATCTTTTGCTATTTTGGGGGAAGAAGAAAAGTGTACAGGTGATCCCGCCAGAAGGGCTGGGAATGAATTTGTTTTTCAAATGCTCGCTCTTCAAAATATTCAAACATTAAACCATTATGGAATTAAGAAAATAGTAACTGCTTGTCCTCATTGCTTTAATACATTGAAAAATGAGTATCCTGAGTTAGGGGGTAACTATGAAGTCATTCATCATACTTCCTTTCTAAATGGTCTAATATCAGATGGAAAATTAAAACTGCAGGGTGGTGGTTCATTTTTTGGAAAAAAAATTACCTATCATGATTCTTGTTACCTTGGTAGAATTAATGGTATTTATGAGGCTCCACGTGAAATCCTGGAAGCTCTCGATGCTGATTTAGTTGAGTTGAAAAGATGTAAATCTAACGGTCTGTGTTGCGGTGCTGGCGGTGCTCAAATGTGGAAAGAGGATGAACCTGGTTCCAGTCGCATAAATCAGGCCCGTGCTATTGATATAATAAATTCTGGGGCAGAAATAGTAGCTGCAAATTGTCCCTTTTGTATCACCATGCTGCAGGATGGTTTAACCTCAGATTCAACTGAAAAGAATATTATGGTCTTAGATCTCTCCGAATTAATTGTTCAACAACTTTAATAGGTAATTATGGATAATTTATTGGGAAATAACTTGAAATTAGCGTCTTTCCATCCAACATCTAAAGTATGGTTATTTACCTCTGATAAAGTTTTAAATGATTCAGAACAGTTGTCCGTCCAATTGGATATAGATTCCTTTTGTGCCCAATGGGAGAGTCATGGAGCCATTTTAAAAGCAACTGGTTTTGTCTTGTTTTCAAGAATATTAATGCTGGTTGTTGATGAATCTTTTCATCCTATCAGTGGTTGTTCTATGGATAAATCGGTGGCGTTTATTAAAATGGTTGAATCGAAATATAATATATCGTTATTTGATAGGTTATTGCAGTCTGCTTTTGTGAATAATAATTGGCAAACAGCTTCAACTGCTGGTTGGTCTGAAAAACTAAAGTCTAATGAAATTAATTTGGAAACTGTTTTCATTGATACCTTGGTAAAGAATTTGCACGATGCTCAACACCATCTGACTAAAAAGTTAGGTGATTTCTGGCTAAAAAGAGTAATCTGAGTTATTCGTCGGCTTTTTATCTATTTTAAGCTATTTTTTGTAACTTATCTTTAAAAAAAATGGTTTATTGATTTAATACAAAATTTAACATGCTAAGTAAGGTTAAAAACTGGTTTGGAATAGAAGGCGTGAAAATGGATATCTTACTTCCTGACGATATCAGGTCTGTAGATGGACTTTTTTCAGGTATTTTGGTCTTCAATGCTTTAACTACTCAAGAAGTTCTGAATGTCACTGTGAAAATGGTTGAACGCTATGGAAGGGGTAGGGGTTCAGAAAGGTTGGTTAATGAATATGTTTTAGGTGAGTTAGTTATTGATAAGTCCATCATCATAGAGGCGAATATTGAAACTAAATTATCTTTCGCTTTTTCTTTCAAATATGTGACAGCTCCGATTGATGATTTTGCAAAGAAAAATATTCTTTTTAAGGGCATGGCTAATGTGGCCAAGAAAATGAGTAAAGTGAATTCAGAGTTCCGTATCGAGGCAGAGGCAAAAGTGAAGGGAACTGCTTTAAATCCTTTCGTTCAAAAGTTTTTTCAACTTACCGGTGCCTGATCCTTTTTATTTATTTCGAAGGGTATCTTTACTTTATCGTTCCATTTTGGACGCTTCTTGCTCTGTATGAGTTCCGCCCTTTCTATTTTTACTGCTTTTAGGTTTTCCCATTTTTTATGTCGAACTATGATTAAATCCAGTAAACTAAGCGCCTCTTTATCACTTCCCATCCCTCGCATGATTTCATAAGATCTCCATAAATATAGGGCACTTTCCTCCTTATCTGGAAAAAAAAGGGAATGAATCTTAGCCATATTTACTAGTTGCTCCCCATCTTGATAGGATATTAATTTTAGATTTTCTTCTTTTATATTATTGTATTTCGTCATGAAATGGGCTGTTTTTATGTCTTTACTCCATCTATTTATAACTATGCCTGAAATCCATTTAGCAGTCTCCTCTTCTTTTAATATGGTGGTGTAAAAATTATTTATGGCGTTGAAAAATTCAGCTTCAAATATTATATCAGGATATTTTTGAAGGCTTAATACGATTAATTTATAAGCGAGTTCCTCATTTTCATCAGCTATGGCCGTTGCAATTGAATTTTTTAACAGAATAAAGTTCCTAAGAGTATCCTGAGGAAATTTATTTAAATAAGCTAATTGCTTATCAAGTTCTGAAGGTATCCCAGCGTTGTTATTTCCTTTCCCATCATTATCAAGACCTTCAATCCATTGAACTTGCTCTGATTGACAAGATGAAAGCAACAAAATAAAATATAAAATATAGATTTTGAAAGGATTGGTAATTAATCGCAAAACGTTGTTGATTTAAATACTTCATGAATGTACATGAAACATTTGATTATTTTGCTTGTTATTTCTAAAATAATAGGAAAAAATGTCTGAAATTTCACTTTTTTGGTTTAGAAGAGACCTAAGATTAGAAGATAATAGGGGCTTGTTCAATGCGCTAAAAGCAGGCTTACCTGTACTGCCAGTTTTTATCTTCGATTCAAATATATTAGATAAATTATCAAATAAATCAGATGCCAGGGTAAGTTTTATCTACGAGCAGGTGGAATCTCTAAAAGAAAAAATTGAAAAACTAGGCGGAAGTTTTTACGTCGCTTATGGAAATCCTATTGAAATTATTGATAAGATTACGACGGAATTACCTGTAAAAAATTTGTTTGCTAATAAGGATTATGAATCTTATGGCAAACATAGAGATCACACTATTAAAGCATCATTGGAGATTAAAAATATTACTTTTCATCTAAGTAAGGATCAGGTTATTTTTGAAGAGCGTGAAATTTTATCAAAGTCTGCTGGAACGCCATATACTGTATTTACGCCTTATAGTAAATCCTGGAAAGAGAGATTGAAAGCTAATTTGCCAGATGGTGATAATAATCCCTTGTTTGCTTATAATTCTGAGGGATTACTACAAAATAGATTGCTGTCAAATGTTAGTGTACCCAAGTTTCCAAGCCTGGACTCTATGCATTTTCAACCTGCACAAATAGATATTCCATCTAAAGAATTAAATTTAAAAGTTGTTGAGAATTATACAGAAAACCGAGATTATCCTGCGAAATCGGGTACTAGCAGATTAGGTATTCATCTTCGATTTGGTACATTGGGTATCAGAGAATTGGCAAGAAAAATTATTCATCTAAATGAAACGTTTTTAAATGAACTGATTTGGAGAGATTTTTATGCCCAAATATTGTTTAATTTTCCTCACGTTGAGAAAAATGCCTTTAGAGGTAATTATGATTTAATAAAATGGAGGAATAATATGGACGATTTTGAACGGTGGACCTCAGGGAAAACAGGCTTTCCTTTGGTTGATGCCGGGATGAGAGAGTTAAATGCTACTGGGTTTATGCATAATAGAGTCAGAATGCTTACAGCGAGTTTTCTTACAAAAAATTTACTCATTGATTGGAGATGGGGAGAAAAATATTTTGCGGAAAAATTATTAGATTTTGATCTGGCTAGCAATAATGGTGGATGGCAATGGGCTGCCGGATCAGGAACTGATGCTGCTCCTTATTTTCGTATTTTTAGCCCAGACGCTCAAATGCTTAAATTCGATCCTCAATATCAGTACATTAAGAAATGGGTGCCAGAATTTGGAACAATCCATTACGCAAAGCCTATGATTGATAGTAAATTATCTAAAGAATTATGTCTGGCTGCCTATCAATTGGCACTAAAGGGAAATGCTTAAGGCTTTGATGAATTTTTAAGATTTGTGGAATCAAAAAAGTTTTTCCATCATTTATAATGACAAAATCTGCAAGTGGCAATTTTTGTTCGTCACTCCATTGTTGGTTTATTCTACTAGCTATTTCCTCCTCTGATAATCTATCTCTGTTTTTTATTCTGTGAAGTCGAAGTTCCTTTGGTGCAATGACCAAAATGTTGTAATTAAGTTGTTTATAAATGCCAGTTTCAAATAAGATAGCTGACTCTCTTAGGAAATAGCTATTATCTCCGGGTATTTTTTTACTCCAAATCTCTGCATCTTCTCTTACTGCCGGATGAACAATTTGATTTATCCCGGTTAATAATTCAGTGTGGTTAAAAATTTTTTCTGCAATATATTTTCTATTCAATGTCATGTTATTTAGGTAACTCTCTTCACCTAAAAGACTAATTATTTCTTTTTTAACCTGCTCATTTGTTTCCATTATTCTTTTTGCCTCCAGGTCAGAATTATAAATTGATATGCCTAAAACTTTAAAAATGGTACAAACCAGTGTTTTTCCGCTGCCCATTCCACCGCTTATTCCTACAGAAAGCATATTTTTGTATTTGGAGTTATAAAGAAAATTTCATAAAAATAGAAATTATGGCGAAATTCAGAAGAAATCATGTTCCAACGAATAATTATAGTAAAAGAGTAATTATCTTTTTATTGCTTATCCTATTTTTAACGGCCGCAATAATATATTTAACGAGTTTCCTCTCTTAAATATATTTCTATCAGGTCATCTCCTAAAACATAAGAGGCAGATTTATTCAAGTTTTTCCAATGAATTTCCTTGCCTTCCTTTAATCTCTTTTTAGTTCTTATCAACCTCAGTTCATCCCATAAATTGGATTCCAAATAACTTTGGATAAGTTTTCCGCCGCCTTCAACGAGAAGACTCCCTATATTTTGCCTATAAAAATAGGTGGAAATTTCATTTAAATCGAGGGACTCATTTTTATCAAGGCCAATTTGAACATCATTTATAGTCCTCATTTTTAGGGTAAATCTTTTAGCCACATTTGGCTCATGGAATAGATTAAGATGTTCTGGAAGAGAATTATATTTATCCATAACATATTTCAGTGGAGATCTGCCTGGGAAAAATCTGGTATCTAAAAGAGGATTATCTATCAATGCAGTGTCTGTGCCAACTAAAATAGCATCAACCTCACTTCTCCATTTATGAGTTAATCGTGATGTTATGGGTGAACTTAACCAAGTATTAACTTTTTCTTGCGATGCATAAAAGCCATCTTCTGAAATAGCTAACTTTAGAATGGTATAAGGTCTTTTTTTTGTAACAAAAACACTTCTTTGTTTTACCAGCACCTTTCCTTTTTCTGTTATGATATCCTGGATAACCTCTATGCCATCATTTTGTAGTAAATTAACACCGTTACCATTCACTTCGGGAGAAACATCCTGGGTTGAAATAACTACTTTTTTAATTTTATTTTCTATGATCAAAGAAGTGCAGGGTGGTGTTTTGCCAAAAATATTACATGGTTCAAGAGAAACATATAAAGTTGCATTTTTAACTCTGTTTAGATTTTCTTTCGTTACAGATGAAAAAGCATTAACCTCCGCATGAGCTTTTCCATATTCCGCATGATAACCTTCGCCAATAATTTCATTGTTTTCAACTAATAAAGAACCTACCGTTGGGTTTGGAGACACTTTTTGACCCCCATTTCTAGCTATTTCGATACACCTTAAAATAAAATGCGCGTGAGTATAATGTTTCATTAAAAAATTGATTTATATATAGTTCTGTTAAAAATATTTTTAGTTAATTTCGAAGTATAATTTAATTTCCCCCAAATCAAAACAGAAAAGTAGGGGGGATATTAAAATAAAATTGCTTTGAGTGCTTATTTTTTAGAAGGATATTTTATAACTATGGGAATAAATTATCACAAGGTAAAGATTAAAAACGCTGATGATTTCGTTATTTTGGATGATCAGGGCTTCCAATATATTACAAGTGACAAGGAAATGCTTTCATTGAACCTTGCAGAAAATTTAAGGATACACTCAAGTGGTTGTATCTTTTTTCAAAAAACAATTAAATTATCTCCATCTAATTACAAAACTACCACCATTTATCTTCATAAAATATTGGCAGAAACTTTCAAAATCAATGAGAAGACTAATATAAACAATTTAGTTGGATTTGTCAATGGGAATAAACTGGATTGCAGATTAAATAATTTAGTTTTCAGAAGTAGGGCAGTAGCGAGTAGAACCAGAAAAACAAGCAGTAGTACTGGTTTTACTGGAGTGTATAAAGAACACAACAAATTTCGTTCAGTTATTTCAATAAACGGGAAATCAAGACATCTTGGAATGTTCAAAACGGCTGAAGAGGCAGCTAAAGCGTTCAATGAAATGTCGAAAAAATTATATGGTTCAGAAGGAAAACAAAATAAATTAGATTAATCGTTTATCATCCTTTGGTCGCTCTCGTCATTTCTCTTTTGCCTGGTGGGCCTGGCAATGATTCTAAGGTGAAACCTATTTTCTTTAAAATTCTCTTTACCTCTCCCTTCGCGCAATACGTGACTAGAAAAGCTTCGTTTGTCATTGATTCATATATTTTTTCAAATAAACTTGCTGACCATAATTCAGGCTGTGATTCAGGCGAAAAGGCATCGAAATAAACAATATCAAAATAATTATCCGGTAAGGTCTCTTCTAATATATCCTTATTATGTTTCGTAAGCGTAAAGCGGGAGTCAACCTCAATTAATTTATCCCATTCTGATATAAGAATATTTTTAGAGATGGTGGCGGGAATCTTCAATTGATCCTCATATACGCAAGCGTTTAAAAGATCCTCTGGCAATGGGAAGACATCAAATGAATGATAGTCAACAAGAACTGTGCCTTTGTCAACCATATTTTTCCATGTCAACAAAACATTTAATCCTGTGCCAAAACCTAGCTCCAGTATTGAAATTTTGTCCTTCTTTTTTAAAACTGGTAGTAATCCAGAATCTACAAAAACATGATTTGATTCCTGGATGGCTCCATATTTAGAATGATAGGTTACCCCATGATCTTTAGAATAGAGGGTGTAAGAGCCATCTTGTGTCATAACTAAGTCGGGAATGGAAAATATTGATTCCATGTTCTCAACTCAGTATCTGAGCAAGTGAAGAAATTATTTCACTTACCATTGAAGAAAGTTTAAAATTAGTTGGACAACCGTAACCGCGGTTGCAGGAAAAGGTTGATATCAATACAAATAAGGAAAGAAGGGAAGGAATGTGAATATTTTTTTTGTTCTTTTGCATGAGTAGGATAATTAGTTTGTTACTTTAATTAACGGAAACACAAAATTAATATTTTATAGCGATAATCCATTCAATAGAATTTGTTATTTTTGCATTCGTTAAAGATAGTTTTTCAAATCAATCAGAAAATGAATAGAGAACTTGCACTGCGTGATGCCCTAAGAGAGGCTATTTTAGAAGAAATGAGAAGAGATGAAAATGTTTTTCTCATGGGAGAAGAAGTGGCTGAATATGATGGAGCATATAAAGTTAGTAAAGGCTTGTTAGATGAGTTCGGTGCCAAAAGGGTTATCGATACACCTATTGCCGAATTAGGCTTTGCTGGTATCGGTGTCGGTGCTGCAATGAACGGCTTAAGGCCAATTATTGAGTTTATGACTTGGAATTTTGCCGTTTTGGCATTTGACCAAATAGTAAATAATGCGGCTAAAACTCTTTCTCAATCTGCTGGTCAGTTTAGTTGCCCTATTGTTTTTAGAGGTCCGTCGGGTGCCGCAGGACAGTTGGCTCAGCAACATTCTCAAACTTTTGAAAGTTGGATGGCTAACGTTCCTGGTCTTAAAGTGATTTCTTGTGTTGATCCGGCAGATGCAAAAGGTCTGTTAAAATCGGCTATTAGAGATAACGATCCTGTTTGTTTTATGGAATCAGAATTGCTTTATGGTTTCAAAGGATTAGTTCCAGAAGGTGAATATACAGTGCCTATTGGATTGGCTGCCGTTAGACGCGAAGGAACGGATGTCACATTGGTGTCTTATAATAAAATGATGCTCGTAGCTCTTGAAGCTGCTGATGAGTTGGCAAAAGAAGGTATTTCAGCAGAAGTTATTGACTTAAGAACCATTCGTCCACTAGATTATCATACATTGGTTAAGTCCTTAAAAAAGACCAATAGAATGGTGGTCATTGATGAATCCTGGCCTTTTGCCGGCGTTTCTTCTGAAGTTACTTATCAAATGCAACGATATGCTTTTGATTATCTCGATGCACCAGTTATTCGGGTTAATGCAGCCGATACTTCTTTACCTTACGCTGCTCCTTTAGTTGACGCATATATGCCAAATGCAGCGAAAGTTATAAAAGCAGTAAAAGAGGTTATGTACGTAAAATAAAGCGTTAAATTTAAAAAATCTTGAAAAAAGGTGTATTTTATGCTATCATTAGCTAAAATATACCTTTTTTTATGAGCATTCAGTTTTTTCGCTTTCTTATTATTTTTAGTTTCTCTTTTTCCATCTACACCTTAGTTGGTCAAAATGCTATACCTCTCAATACTTCCTTTTCATTCAGATCTTTAGGTCCAACCCGGGGAGGGAGGGTGACTTCGGTAGCAGGTCATGCCGATGAGCCAAATATTTTCTTTTTAGGTTCAACAGGTGGTGGTGTTTGGAAATCGTCTGATTATGGTCAAAATTGGTCGCCTGTCTCCGATAAGTATTTTAAAAGTCCTTCCATCGGTGCCATTAGATTGGCTCCTTCTAATTCTAAGATTATCTACTGTGGTACAGGTTCCGATGGTATAAGGAGCAATGTTATTGCTGGAAAAGGCATGTACAAATCAATTGACCAAGGGGTTACCTGGTCATTTACAGGTCTTGAAAAAACAGCACATATTGGGGCCGTAGAAATTGATCCTTTAAATGCTGATATCGTCTATGTGGCTGCCATTGGTAATGCCTTTGCTCCAAATGAGGATAGAGGTATCTTCAAAACAGAGGATGGGGGAGCTCACTGGAAGAAAATATTGTATTTAAAT
>JBILDL010000025.1:0-11315 GCA_044352635.1 Saprospiraceae bacterium
GGAAATTTTTGACGATAGTGGAAAATCAATACAAAAATGGAGCAAGGACAGTAAAAATCCAAAACAAAAACTTTCCGTATCGGCAGGTGGAAATCGATTTATTTGGGACCTAAGATATCCAGGATTTACTGAATTCCCTGGCATGGTCTTCTATTCATCTCCTAATAAGGGTCCTAAAGTAATGCCGGGAAATTACCAGGCCACACTTTCTATAGATGGAAAAAAATCGAGTATCGATTTTGTTGTTTTGCCTGATCCCCGATTAAAAAATACGCAGGAAGATTATAAGAAGCAATTGGATTATTTACTAAAAGTTCGCGATAAGGTCAGTGAGGCCAATCAAGCCATTCTGGATATCAGGACTATCAAAAAAGACCTAATCTATATCAAGGAAAAATTAGGTAATCAAAGCTTATATAAAGATTTGCTGATACAAGCTGAGGAATTGGAACGGGAAATTACAAAAATTGAAAATCAAATACACCAGACTAAAAATATTGCCAGACAAGATGCCCTCAATTATGGTATAAAAGTCAATAACAGATTAGCTTTTTTATTAGCTGACCAGCAATTGGGTGATTTCCCCCCTACTGACCAGGCGGAAGAGGTTTATGATGTACTTGCAAAAGAATTGGACGGGTATTTGAATCAGCTCAAACCCTTAATTAAAACGGGGGTAGAGACCTTAAATGCCGAAGCACAAAAAAGACAGATTCCACTGTTAAAGGAAAAAGGTTGATAGTTTAGATTATATTTTCAACCATTTAGCGGTTATATGTCAAAAAAACATTTTTTTACACCCTTTTTTATTTGATTATCTTATTTTTATTAACTGCGAAAACTTTGCATATACTTTATAATACATTAGCATGAAAAACACATTGACCCTATTCCTCAGTATTTTACTGATTACCCCATTGTTCTTGAATAGCCAAACGGCGGCAGAAAAGGCATTTGAAAAAAGAAAAGCCTCATTAAAAGCTGAGGTACAAGCAAATGTTGAAAAGCAAGCTAAATTGGCTCAAGTCATGGTGGACAAAGTTTTTAGTTTTTCTGAACTGGGATTTCAGGAAGTAGAAACATCAAAATATCTGACAAAAATTTTAGAAGAAAATGGTTTTACCGTAAAATATGGTATTTCAGGTGTACCAACGGCCTGGTGGGCTACCTGGGGAAGTGGAAAACCAGTTATATCTATGGGTTCCGATTTAGATTGCATACCTAAGGCTTCACAAAAACCAGGAGTAGCTTACCATGATCCGATTGTAGAAGGTGCGCCGGGACATGGTGAGGGTCATAACTCTGGCATGCCTTTAAATATATTGGCTGCTATTGAAACCAAGAAAATAATGGAGCGGGAAAAAATTCAGGGCACCCTTGTATTATGGCCCGGTGTTGCGGAGGAATTAGTGGGGACTAAAGCTTATTACACGAGAGATGGGTATTTTGACGATGTCGATTTATGTTTATTTACACACGTAGGTAATAACCTCAGTGTTAGTCACGGTCAGGCGCGCGGCACAGGGCTCATCTCTGTATTATATGAATTTGAAGGTGAAGCCGCCCATGCTGCAGGCGCTCCATGGAGAGGAAGAAGTGCCCTCGATGCGGTGGAATTAATGAGTATTGGCTGGCAATATAACCGGGAACATCTCGATCCGTTACAAAGAAGTCACCACGTTATTCAAAATGGAGGTGACCAACCTAATGTGGTACCTTCCAAAGCCTCTATCTGGTTTTATTTGAGACATGTGACCTATCCTAAAATTATGGAACTCTATGAGCGTGCAAATAAAATAGCAGAGGGAGCAGCACTGATGAGTAATACGGCAGTAACAAAAAAGATATTAGGCTCGGCCTGGCCCCGGCATTTTAATAAAGTCATCGCAGAAACGATGTACCAGAATATTGTTAAAGTTGGTCTGCCAACCTGGTCTCCTGAAGATAATGCGCTGGCATCTGGTATTCAGCAAGAGGTAAAAGCTCCGGACGATGTCAAAGGACTACCAACGAAATTAGATACTTTAGAGGCTCCTTCCTTATCTTTTGTTAGTGGAGGCTCTGATGATATTGGTGATATTTCATGGAAATTGCCTACTGTAACCTTGGTTTATCCTTCAAATATTCCGGGATTACCAGGCCATCATTGGGCAAATGCCGTATCTATGGCAACCCCTATTGCTCATAAAGGCGTAGTGGCCGGAGCAAAAGTACAAGCAATGACTCTCTTAGACCTTTTCCTTGATACAAAAACCATCGATAAAGCCTGGGATTATTTTAAAAATGAGCAAGGTATGAAACAAAAATATGTTCCTATGGTTAGTGAGAATGACAAACCTGCCATTCATTTGAATACAGAAATACAAAATGAATTCAGAGAGTCATTGAAAAAATACTACTATGATGAAACTAAATATTCTTCCTACCTTGAGCAATTAGGCATAAAATATCCAACAGTCAAAGCAAAAACACCTGAAAAATAATTCTTAGACATAGTAAATCCTATCATTATAAATTATTTATAATGATAGGATTAATAATTTTTTTTTAGCTTAACAAAATGTATTTCATTTCATAATTTTAACTAATTTCGCCAACATGTGAAAAAATATTTTGTTAATGTAATTTATTCCTAAATTTATACCTTTCCCATAAATCAAGCACCACATGTTCGCACGAAGTTTTTTATCTGTAGGCATTGATGATATTGCAGCCCACCTGCCTCATATTTATTTGAAAATTGAAGACTTATCTATTGCCAGAAACATAGAATACGCTAAGTTGAATAAAGGATTAGGATTAACGACAATGAGTCTTGCTGATGTTCACGAGGATGCCGCAACTATGGCAGCCAATGCAGTAAGAAAGCTTATTGAGCAAAACGACCTCAATCCAAGTCATATAGGAAGAATTTATTTAGGTACAGAAAGCGCCCTTGACGGTTCCAAACCTACCGCTTCCTACGCTTTAGATATGCTGAATGATTATTTTTCACCAAAATATGGTCCCGATTGTTTTTTAAATTGTGATGTGGTCGATTTAACCTTCGCCTGTATAGGTGCGGTGGATGCTCTTCAAAATTCATTGGACTGGGTAAGAACAGGAGAAGATAGAATAGCTATTGTCATTGGCTCAGATGTAGCTAAATATGAATTGGCCTCCACAGGTGAATATACCCAAGGTGCTGGTGCCATTGCACTTCTTGTGAAAGAAAATCCACGATTACTTGCTTTTGACGAACAATGGGGTGTTGCCACACGACCTGTTCATGATTTCTTTAAACCTATCAGAACGGTTCAAAAAAATCAGCTATTAACAGAAATTGAAGAGAAAGGCATTGGGCAAAACCTGAATTTCGATAATCTTGAAAATGCCATTTTTCAGAAATTAGATCAGTCAGGATTTTGGGACACTAACGAAACCAATGTTCATATCCATAAGGTAACGCCCGTTTTTGATGGCCCCTACTCTAATTCTTGTTATCAGGAAAGAATCAAAGAAGCTCTGTTACATTATATTTCACAAAATGGCTTGCCTGTAAATGAAGCGGCCACAGATAACTGGCGCAGATTGATTTTCCACCTTCCTTACGCTTATCAGGCCCGACGGATGTTTTCTGAAATATTTTATGCCGAAGCCAAAAAAAGAGGTGATCATGATGTTTTAATACAGGAACTCGGTCAAACCGAACCATTAATTCATCAATTCGAAGAAGACGCGGCCTATCAGGATGCTTTTTCTAAATTTTTAACCGCTATTACTAAAACTGAAAGATATAAAAGATTTATTGCTGAAAAAATTGAAAAGGGAGAAAGAGCCTCTTCCTTGATGGGAAATCTTTACACCGCTTCTATTTTCCTTTCACTAATGAGTACCCTGGCCATCGATTTAGACAATGATATTGAATTAACTGATGCGAGAATTGGTTTCTTCGCCTACGGCAGTGGATCAAAATCAAAGGTTTTTACAGCAACTATTCAACCTACTTGGCGAGAAATTACGCATAGATTTCAATTATTTAATCAATTGGAAAACAGGCAGGCTGTTTCTTACAACGAATACGAGGCACTACACAGAGAAAATTTAACCCAAAGCATCAAGCAAGTAGAGGGTGAATTTTACCTTGCTTCTATTTGTTCCGAAAAGGGCGTAAAAGAAGGAGCCAGACGCTACGGTTGGCGTCCTGCAAAAGTTCCTGTAACAGTAAAAATGTAATAAAAGTAACCCAGGTTTTCCTAAAGGTTATTTACGGTTATATAGGGCAATAGTTTAATGTAAATGGAGTCGTTCACATTGGGGAGTTTCTTTAAGTCCTCAATGTGTTGAAAAAGTCCATTATTTTCTCTATATAAACAGATGGCTCTGGCTAGTTTGTACCTCACATAAGGGTGTTTTGAAAGCCCTTCCTGATTTGTATAATTAATTGAAATACATGGTTTCAAGTTCTTTTCTATAGTTAAACATGGTTTAATAGATTGAAAAACAGAATCCCTCAATCCATACGTTTCTTTCACTTGCTCGACAGATACAAATCCGCAGAGAGATTCTCTAAAAGTTATAATTCTTTTGGCCAGAAAAGGGCCAATTCCATAAAGTGATTCCCATTGGGCAGAATCCGCTTCATTTATGTCTATTGTTTTACATCGAAAGACTCTATTTTCCTTTAAAAAAGGTTTACGCTGTATTTCTTCAGCCTTTTTTACGTATAAATATTTTGATATATTATCATATAGCGGCTCTGTCATACCATAAAGCTTTTTAACATCCCCCACTTTTTTAAAGCTCCCCCCATTCTCCAAATATTTCACCCAGCGCCTGGCCAAAAAATCAGGTACAGATAATATGTCCAGTGATTGAAGATTCGCTTCATTGATATTTAGAGAGAAATACAAGGGGATTTTTTTCTGTTTAGCTGGCTGTTTTTCTGCCTTAAATACGGAATAAACGGGCACATTCTCATCTGTTTCTGAAGAACTTAAAGCCCATAATTGCCTGCTTAACAGACACCAAACTAATAAAAAGAGCGCAAGAAATCCATTTCGTAATGCGATTGGGAAATAGAAAAAGGAGGAAAATCTATTTTTCATTGATTAATTTTTTTGGAAATTAAAAGCACCCGACACGCCAATATCATAAACCTCTATGTTTAGTTTTTCAGCCAGATCCAATAGTTTTCGTTTTAGATAAAAAGGAACATCGGCATTTAAAATCAGTACTTTAGGAGGACATTCCCCCAACCATTTTTCCCAGGGACCGACAAAAGAGCTTGCTACCCACCAATGAGTTCCAAAGGGAATAAAATCATGAGACTTTTCACCGTTAAGCAGGACAAAAGTCTCATTGTGCATATTGAAAGAAATGACAGATTCTGGTAAAATTGTATAATGACGCTTTGTCGCCCATTTTTCTAAATACAAGATATCCTGACGCTTTTTATCGATAGGTTTATTAGAAAAAACAAAAAAAGAATGCCCTTTTCGAATAGTTAAAACGGCGTTCCCCCTTTCAGATAAAATATAGGTTTGTTCTGCTTTATTGTAGTATAAAAATGAAACTTGAAATAGAGTAAATAATAAACAGGTGGAAATAATAAAAACATTTCGTTTTTGGTATTCAATAGATAATGCTATAAGAAATACAATGATAACAAGACAGATAATAGCAGCATCTGGCAGATAAATACCTTCTGAAACCGCCCAGGTAACATCGCTTAAAAAGGACATGATCCAACGAAATAAAAAAACAGAAAATTCAAGTAACCAACCAATAAAAGCATTTAACAAAGGGATGCCAGATACTGTGATATAAAGTAAGGCTACCGCAAGAATGAAGGTAGATAAGGGAATAGCTACCCAGCCTGTAATTAGAAAAAGCCATGAAAACTGTTGAAAATGATATAATAAAAGGGGCAAAGTGACCCATTGCGCGGCAAAACCCATAACGGTCATTTCCCAAAAATACTGCATTAGTTTATTGGAAAACGTATACCTTCCTACCCATGACTTATAGAATCCTATGATCCCAGCCACGGCCAGAAACGATAATTGGAACCCAATATGAAAAAAGAAGTTTGGATCCAGCAGGAGTAAAAAACAAGCCATAGCAAATAAATTATTCCAGGCATTGGCTGTTTTCTGGAATATTCTGGCCAGTATCATTAGAATGGAACCACCCACTGCCCTGAGTATTGCTGGCTCAAAATGAGTTAACCAAGCAAAAAGAACAAGGAAAAGAATAAATAAGCCAGCACTGAAAATTCTTCCTCTTTTACTATAAACAGGAAGTAAGCCAAGAATAAATTGAATGATACCCGCCAATATTCCAACATGAAGCCCACTAACGGCAAGTATATGCATCGCACCCGTTCGTTTAAAATCGGTCATAATATCAGAGGTAAGACCCGATTTATTACCCAGTAACAAGGCATCCATCAGTCCTAAAGAAACACTATCTTTTAGTGCTTTTCCTAATATATTAGAAATGTATTGCTGTGCTTTATATCTGCAAAACAAAGATCCCGAAGCAGCTTTGATTTCCTTCCAATTGGCTCTGTTTCCATACGCTTTATGAAAAATTCTCTTTAGAGACCAATATTTTTGCTGATTAAATGAACCTGGATTATATGCGTTGGGTATAGGAAGAAGCTGATAAATTTCCCCCTGAACAATCGAACCAGAGGAAAACGGGGGTAAATCGGAGGCTGAAAGATACAGTAATATGAGTCCTGACGAGGTAACAGTCGTATTTTCATTGTTAAAAGTATTCGAGATGTCCAAAACATACCTATGTCCACCATTCATCCTCGACTTACTGCTAAGCACGGTTCCCTGAAATTTAACAGCAGATAATTGGTTACCTATATATGAGTTTTTATTCGTTGGGTTCAAAGAGGCCATTCTAAAAAAAAGAAAAGCTACAATAAGGCAGATAAAAAATGGATAAAAGACTAATGCTGATAATTTCTCATTCCTATTTATAAAAAAAGATATTCCTATAAAAAGGGTACTGATTAACCAAAGTACTAAAATATTTTCAATGATAAAATAAGGATATAGTAGTATCCCTGCTACTAATCCAATAAACAATTTTAGAAATGGTATTTCGTGAAAAGGCATACTAACTTTACTTAAAAGCAAAAGTCGTTGATATTTTTATGGTTTACAGTTAATTTATGGGACAGAAGTAACCATTTTCCAACTTATCAGGTTATATATAAAATTAGATTTAGAAGCTAGAAAGTTCTTATTTTGTGCTTTTTAAAAATCACCTCAAATATGCTTACAGAAAATTTCATCGATGCTAATTTATATGCTATTGAAACAGCTGTTTTAGGTAAAAAGGTACTCATTAGAAGATTACGAGAGGGAGATGGCAAGTTTTTTTATGATCTGGTGGCGGAAAATAATAGTTTAATAAGTGAATATTTTCCCGTAATTACCTCTGCTTTATCTACTTTAGATGGGGCCGAGCTTTATGTAAGAAAAACAATTATCTCTTGGTTAAAACAGGAATCATTCAGTTTTGGCTTGTGGGATAAAGATAAATTATGCTTAGTGGGCTACCTTGATATTTCAAGAAGAATGCCAGAAAATATAGGTGAACTGAGATTTTTTACGGATAAAAACAGAATGGGTGAAGGCATTATGTCCGATACCTTAAGCACTATGATTCCCTATTTTTTCAACCAGCTTCTTTTAAATAAAATCACCATAAAAGCATCCACTGAAAATTTTACGCTACCTACGTTAGCTAGAAAATTTGGATTTTTACGCGAAGGTGAACTCCGTGGGGAGATTTATAAACAGTCAGGCGATCGCGGCGATGTTTGGGTTTATGGCTTATTAAAAAACATGTACAAATAAAACAATAACATTGATTTCATATATTAACTTATTCCTGGAATGGGGTAAAACCCTGCCAATCAGTAAACAAAATGAATTAATAGCTTTCTTAAAAGCTGTCAATTATGAAATTTCTCAGGAGGAAATTGAAAATCGTTTACTTGCCTTTCGCAACGCAGAACTGAATCCGTTGGCAAACTATCCATCTTTTTCGGGAAATCATAAACACATAGTACCTAATTTAATAGGTCATAGTTTGGCAGCTCTTAATAAGCTTCCAACGCAATTTAACCCAAATAGCCAGCTATTCCTTAAAGAATTTTTGCGCTATTTTTTAATTCAGGAAAATTTTATCAAGGGAAAAGATATTCTTTCCGACATATTAAAAGTTGGATTAATTGCGCACGAAGCCACGGATGCATTTCAACAAGATTCTGCCCAATACTCCAGGTTGATGGAGCAATTATTCACCTTTATCCTGTTAAAAACAGAGGAATTTCCTGGAGAAAGTACCCATCTGCTTTTTTACAAAGAAGCCGTTACTACGACCCTTGGATTATCCTTTTTTCGCTACTTAGATGAGGCGAACGTACATTTAACTTTGGAAAGGGTCTATTTTGTCTATCAACATATTCCGCTGGAGGCAAAAGACAGGATGTTTGTATTTGATGTATTCCTTCGTATTGCCTTTGAAAGCGCTGGAAATCAACAGAATAACCAACTACCTGTTAGTCCGCTGTTGAGCTGGTACAAAAAAGGAGAAAACAAAGGAATTCAAGATGTAATTGCCGGAAGATTCTTAACCCTTTCTTTAGAAAAGGGTATAGTTAATATTGCTTACTTAACAGAAAAATTCCCTGTTATTAGTGCTTCCATGTACGCTATATGGCAATTTAATGAGAAAAATATTCTTTCAAATACGTTAGAAAGCAAAGAATTATTTCTCGAAAATGCCGGAAAAATATTGGACGTCATTATTAAATTTCCCTATTTAGTTACCTCAGATACTCAAAATACGTCGCCTATTTATCAATTACTCCAAGGTTTTGATATAATAAAAGAAAGTTTACCCGATGCCATAAAAAGCAATCATGTTTTACAACGCTTTTTGTTAGACAAATATCTACAATGTGCTGCTGAAAATCCAACCCTTTGGGAAAACAATCTAGATAAGATTGGAGATAAAAGTATTTTAGATCGCGGTGTATTGTTAGTTATTTCAGCGGCATTTCATCGCCAAAATGAAATGAGTGAAGGAAAAAACATAGCCCTATTCAGGTCATTAATTTCATTTACTTTAGAAGAAATTTTACAGACCTACCCTAGTGAGTTAGGTTTGACCTTCATAAAAATTATCGTTTCCCCTGACACAGGATTTGGCTTCAGGTATGGTTTTGATCGTCAATGGGCCGATCAAATGGTAGAAGCTGCTTTAGCTTTATTTTCACAACATCCGCACCTTATAGCGGCAGAAAATACATGGGATGACTTGTTCTCCGGCGTTTCTGATGCATTGAAAGAATCAAAAATTCAGCAACTCAACCTGCTTCCTGAGTTAACACGCATGATTTTAGAAAAATCTGCTTTACAACTAAACCTGAGGGTATCCTTAGAAAATGGGAAAGAAGAGTATCTTCTTATTGCAGGATTGAGGGAAATTTTAGCTGCCCTTTCTGCCAATGAAACATCCAATTCAAAGCACCCTCAATTAACCCCGGGGCAATTACTTTCCTTCGTAGAATTATTGTTGGATGCTGTTATAAAAAATCCTAACTGGTTGACTACCTCATTTGAAGGTAACCCCATGATTAGAGAGGTATTGGCCATTCCATTCCGCACCTTATCGAAGATACCCGCGGATCAACGCCTAGGGTATGACTTACTTACTCAAGTCATTGAGTCCGAACTGGAGGCGATAGAAAGGAGTCCACATTTAATGGATCGGATACAATACGGTGAATCTCCTTCAGAAAAAACAGTATTAGAGCATGCCTTTAATTTAGTAATTGCCTGGTTATTTCCTCCCGGTGAGAGAGCTGGCTTGCATAAAACCAAGCAATTAATGGACGTCATCGCTTATGCCATTGAAGATTTGGTTTCTGAAAATCCAAACACCACTGGATTAGCTATTTTAGAACTTATTTTATCTGATGCAGTAGGATTAGATTTGTCCAATGGGATAATTGAAGACCAAACCGACGAATTGGTTGAGGCCGTCCTGCTAGCCATTGCCACACAACCTGAATTAATACAAGAGGCACCAGGATTAAGGGAAATTGCACAAGAATCGGCTGGGGCCATTCATCTTTTATCTATTGATCATCCGGAAATAGGTTTAGAAATTCTTCGAAACCTATTTGAAGAAAGTGCGGGACGATTAACCATTTTATTAGAGGTAAATGACACTCAATTCCGCCATTTGCTTATAGAAGCTTTGCAGCAATTTGCTACAGCCATAAGTATGGAACGCAAAAATGGAAGATATACAATAAAATTAAGTGAGGACCAGATTCTTGATTTAGTTCAAATTATATTTGAAGGTGTGGTAGAGCAGCCGGAATGGGTGGAAGACGAATATATCCATCAGGTTCTTGATGCAATTTTACAAGCGGTTGATGCGAAAAGTGGAGGGAGAAGAATCCCCTATTTGCTAGTCTCATTATTATTTCAGGCGCTCCTTCCAATGGCTCAGGAACGATCCGAATTGCTTGAAAAAATAGAATTTGGCGAAAAAAGAGAGGCCATTGCCATTAGTTACGTCGTAGAAAGATTGCTAAATCTTTTGTTGGGCTTAGATCTCAAAGATTGGAGAAAAGTAACTCAGGATGAGGCTATTGAAGCCATCGTTCACTTCTATTTAAACCTGATTAATCAGTGGGATATGAGCGCGGCTTCTATTGAAGCTGCTATGACACACTTAAAACAGTTAGTAAGGCAGTTTGCTACGGGAACTTTATCTCAGGATGAGTTTTTGGATTTATTAAGTGAAGAAGATGATGATGACGAAGAATAAATTGTGGCTGAATAATGTATAAATTATGAACGAAATACTCTACGATGTAGGAAAAATTACTTTTCTCTTGGGCATACTTAACAATTTAAGATATTTTCTTATCGCGGGTATTCCTTTCCTGATTTTCTATATATTCCATTCAAAAAAGTTCCACTATACTATTCAGGCACGAGGACATTTTAACGAATATCAAGAATTAAATCTTAATAATAAAGCATGATCTCCTACGAAAAAATGGTTCTTCAAAATGGGCTAACGGTATTGATGCATGAAGATAAAAATACGCCCATAGCAAGTATTAGCGTGCTTTACAAGGTAGGGTCAAGAGACGAGCATCCTGAAAAAACAGGTTTTGCCCATCTTTTCGAGCATTTAATGTTTGGGGGATCTGTAAATATTCCTGATTATGATGGGGTTATGCAAAGAGCTGGAGGGGAAAATAATGCATATACCAATCATGA
>JBILDL010000353.1:0-3396 GCA_044352635.1 Saprospiraceae bacterium
TCAGACGCTTTGTCCATTGAGTTATTAGCAGAAAAAGTTTCCAGAGCGGCGTATTTATTAGAATTTTGTAGCCAAAAAATGCGCTCTATAGAATCAGATATTCAGCAAATAATTGGTACGTCATAAATCAAAATTGGATGCAGGTCAAAACGGTTCTTAGCTTAGGTTCTAATGTTGGTGATAGGTTAAATTATTTAAATTTATCTAAAACAGCTATTTGCAATCTCATTGGCCCCATACAATTTTCTTCAAATATTTATGAGACTGAACCATGGGGCGTTGAAAATCAAGATAGTTATCTGAATCAAGTTATTTCTGTTCAAACAAATCTATCTCCGTATGAATTACTTGAGAATATTCATCAGATTGAAAAGGACTTAGGACGAATTCGAGAGATTCATTATGGCCCGAGGACCATTGATATTGATATACTATATTACGACGAGAGAATTATAGATATTGAAAATTTAAAAATTCCTCATCCTCACATTCAAAAAAGGCGATTTATTTTAGTTCCTTTGTCTGAAATTTTACCACAAATGCATCATCCTTTATTAAAAAAATCGAACCAAAAATTATTGGACGATGTAAAAGATGATGGCAAAGTAACAAAGTGGCAACCTTGACAAACTATGAAGACTGAATCCTTAGCTTATCCGTATATTGTTATTGAAGGCAATATCGGTGTAGGAAAAACAACATTTTGCCGTAAACTTCAAGAAAAGTATGATGCACGTTTAATTTTAGAACAGTTTTCTGACAACCCTTTTCTTCCCTACTTTTATGAAAATCCTGAGAGGCACGCCTTTTCTGTAGAGCTCTTTTTTATGACAGAAAGACATAGGCAGTTGCAAGAAGAACTGATACAGGGCGATCTTTTCAATCAACAGATTATTTCTGACTATATCTTCATTAAAACCCTATTATTTGCAAAGAATAATTTGAATGAGGAGGAATATCGTCTATTCAACCGATTATTTCATGTGTTGAATGCTCATTTCAAAAAACCCGATTTAGTTGTTTATCTTCATCGACCTATATCAACCCTATTAACACAAATAAAAAAAAGAGGGCGATCTTATGAGATGGAAATGAGTACAATGTATTTAGAAAATATTCAAAAAGCCTATTTTGATTTTTTTAAAATGGACCCGGAGTATCCTATTTTAGTTGTGGGTATCGGTGATTTAGATTTTGAGAAAGATGTTCAGGCCTTTGAGCTACTGAATAACTTGTTACTACAAAAATATGAGACAAAAGTGCATTTTATAGACCTTGAAATTACTCCATAAAAAATACTTGTTTTAGTGGAATACTAACTGGCGAGGCGTCCTCATTAGTAACCATAATATCTTTCATATACGCCCACCACTTCTTCATAACTGGTGATTCTGGTAAACTTGTTAAAATAGAGGCATTCTCGACCGTCATTTTTCCAAAAAGAACATGACTTTCTTCGTCAAGAAAAATACTATAATCACTGATACCATGATCCTTTAAAAGCCTTTTTAATTCGGGCCAAATGAGATCGTGCCTTTTCTTATATTCCTCCGCATGACCTGCGCATAAAATCATTTTAAATGCAAAAACTTCCATAACCGCTGAATTTATGAGTATCTAACTAACGCTTTTAATACCCTGGTCGAAAGCTCACCTTCACAAGCGTCTAAATAATCCTGGTAGGAAACAGGAATTAATCGTAGATCAATATTTTCGCCAGTACCATTAGCTTTTTCAACTTGTACCCACCAACGACCACTTCGATTACTCTTCCAAAAAGTTAGTAATCCGTGATGTTCTTTAACTTCAACTAAGTATTCTACCATACCGTCAAAATTTACAGGAAAATCACCTTTTTTATTGTTGAACCCATCTAACAAATACCATATTATTTGTGCCAGGGCCTGCGCATCTACCTGATTATTTGTATTTTTAAAATCAAAACCTGATATACTAAATCCTTTTAAAGTATCACTTAAACCAGCATACCTTGAAAGTTGACACATTTCTTCCAGGAAAAAACCACTTGGACTTTTGGGAGTTTGGC
This sequence comes from Saprospiraceae bacterium, assembly GCA_044352635.1. Lineage (GTDB taxonomy): Bacteria > Bacteroidota > Bacteroidia > Chitinophagales > Saprospiraceae > BJGN01. The sequence goes on from JBILDL010000353.1 coordinate 2,048, forward strand.
TTGGAAAATCAGGGTATTTGAGTACTGACATTTCTAGAATACAAATATCAGCATGTCGTATAGACGGCTCTAATTCTTGTAAATTTTGCTTAGCTTGCCCCAGTCGGTGTAACGAAATTCCTTTTTCCTCACTGTATAAAAAACCACTTGAGGGCACTAAATGTGATTGGACGCCAATGATATGTCCCCTTTCGGAGGTTTCATCAAGACTTGACAAAAAGGAATCTAAATAGGGGAACTCTGAGGCTGATTGAAATGGAAAACATCTGAAACGGTCATCCATTACTGTTAGATGCAAATTGGGTTGAACATTATGCAATGCCTGAATAAATGATTTATTTAGAGAACTATCATTGGTAACCAAAATAGGAAAAACGCCGGAATTAAAAATTTCTTCAAAAAGGGGTAATATAATTGACTCATTAGATTTTCTCAAAACACCCAAATCTAAAAAATCAAAGTCGTCCTGAAAGCACTTAAAAGAATACAGCGCGTCTCTCATCTCTGTCATTCCTGGGGCATCGCAGGTAATTAAAGCCACGGGGAAACCGTGCCAGGCAGGTAATTCAAATCCAGCAGTATAAAAAGAGGTCTTTGATCCTAATTGCCAGGAAGAAGAATAATTAGCCCAAAGATTATCCAGCGGTAAAGGTTTTAACCAATTTTCAAGCATAAATAAATTTAATTGTTATCCAATATAATTAAATTTCTACTAATGTTTCTAATTTCATTCCCCTGGAACCTTTTATAAGAAGTAATGAAGTAGAAAATGGTAAAGAATCAAAATAATTTTTTGCCTCTGCAGCTGTATAAAAATGCACCCATTTTTTTTCTAATGCAACCTGTTCAAAATTTTTACCAATTAAAATAACCTGACTTAAAGAAGGATTGTCAGCAAAATCTGCTATTCTTTTGTGTTCGACAGAAGCTTCATCTCCCAATTCGAACATATCTCCTAAAATAGCTATTTTATTTAAATGAGGGATGGAGAATAAATTATATAATGCGGCTTCCATACTTGAAGGATTGGCATTGTAGGCATCTAAAATAATTTTACCTCCCTTATAACTAATATATTGCGAACGATTTTGCGATGGCACATAGTTCTCCAAAGCCATTTTAATTTTATCACCGGGCACTTTAAAATATTTTCCAACGGCGATAGCTGACATTATATTTCCTAAATTATAATTACCTGTCAAGTGAGTTTGTGCTGATATATAATCTCCATTTTCTGATAGAAAAGCTACCCTTAGGAATTCTTGAGTGGGTAAATTTTCAATTTCATACAGCGCATTATTGGGATCTGGTTGATCTGAAAGAGTATAAATTATCTTCTTTTTATTATC
>JBILDL010000354.1:0-3388 GCA_044352635.1 Saprospiraceae bacterium
TAACCAAAGGAAATTGATGATCAAAGCAAATACCAATGGAGAGATCATTCCAGATTTACATGTATATATTTTCTCTGATATGATCCAAACATCTAACTTTATAAACCTTAAAAATATCGGCCAATTGTCCCTGTCGAATGTAGTCCTTAGGGCAGATAAGGATTTGAAATTAGTTAGAGCGAATTATTTGAATGTCGATAAAACTTACCTGCAAGGGATTATCGTTTATGTTAGAACGCCCGATGTAGGCATTAGTACGCCAGCTAATATGAAAAATCTGAAATACTATTGGGAGACCATATTAAAAAATTTAGGCGTAAAAGAAATTAATTGGAAATAAAGGAAGATGTGCAAATGCTACACCTACCCTTCAGGAAACTAACCAGGATAATCTTCGCGTAAGTAAACCAAAAAAATTAACAGAAATAGTAAGGGAAGAAAGGATAAATAGCAGGAAAAAATCTTTGAAGAAATTACTATTTTAAATACGCACTGACTAAAGTCCTTTTTCCTTTATTTGTTTCGTATTATATTTGTTTATTAATTTATAATTCAATATTTTATACATAAAATAAAATGAATTTTTTCCTCGCTTTTGTTTGCAGTTATTAACAGCAAGGAAAAAATAGGGATGAAATTACCTATATTTTTCCTTTAAAAGAATGAGAAATAATAGATATTTGAATTAATGAAAAATTAATGTTTTCAGTTACTCCCAGTTATTTTCATACACTTAAACTTAGGCAAGTTCTGTTTTATGTGTTCCTCATCCTTATTTTCAAGTGTGCCTATTTGTTTTATATTAGAACAAATATTTGTTATGATATAAAACATTGCTTACATTGTTTGTGTTAAACCAATAAATACAAAATAGGAATGAGCCAAAGTTTTTCACCAAAGCAAATAGGTCAGCGGCTTGCCGAATTTCGCAAGAGGAGAGGTCTTTCCCAAGATGAGCTGGCAAAAAATGTTAAAATTTCCAGATCTTCATTAGCTCAAATTGAATTAGGAAATAGAGGAGTTGATATTTTCGAATTACAAAAACTTTCTCAAACATTAAGGTTTTCTTTAGATCATCTTATGTCTAAAGATTTCTGCGTTGAGCAAGATATACCTGTGCATGATGATAAAAAGTTAGAAAAGTTAAGAGAACGAATTTCTGAACCTACCCTTCAAGTCCAGAAATTCAAAAATATATTGTTATATATTCTTGAGCGTTGTGCGGGTAAGCCAAATGTTGGTGAAACTGTGCTACATAAACTTTTATACTTCTCTGATTTCAATTATTATGAATTATACGAGGAACATTTGACAGGTGCCAAATATCTTAAATTACCTTATGGACCTATTCCACAAGAATTGGATGCGATTATTACAAAGATGATTGATAACGGGCAATTGCAGCGGGTAAAAACAGCATATCATCATTCTTCACTAGTGCGCTATTTGCCTTTACAGAAAGCCAATCTTACTGAATTAAAAGCAAGTGAAAAAGAAACTATGGATAGGGTAATAGAGCAAATGAGTGATTGGTCAGCACTAGCCATAACTAACTTTGCTCATAAGGATTTGCCATGGCTTGCTACAAAAGAAGGGGAAGAAATACATTATGAATTAGCATTTTACCGAGAAACTCCCTTTTCAGTCAGAAATTATGGAGATGAAATGGAAGAAAAATGACCTTTGATGAATTACCTGAATATAAAAAGGACTTGAAAATCTTGTTAAAAAAATTTAGAACGCTGTATGAAGATTTAATTGTAGTTAAAAAGGTTTTGGAATTACTACCTAATGAAAGACCTCCATTTAGTTTTCGTATTGATAATCTTGTGGTGGATACCTGTATTATAAAAATAAAAAAAATTGCTTGTAAATCACTAAAAGGTAGAGGTGTAAATTCAGGTCTTAGATTAATTTATGCCTACTTTCCTGAGGAACAAAAAATTACCTTCGTTGAACTATATCATAAAAATGATAAGGATATGGAAGATAGGCTCAGAATAATCAATCTATTTCGATAAGTTAAAAAAACGAATAGGTAACATAACAAAATGTTTGGTCGTTCCCTTTTATCTATATGGAATAAAATATTTCTTCTATTTTATTTGCGCTATTTTTCCTTTGAAAGAATGAGATCTAAAAAACACAGAAACAGGTTATTGACCTCTTATTAAAAGATCAATAACCCGTTTCCAGTTTAATATTTCGTTATTTATCCCTCTTTACATTGACTTACCTCAGATTTCAATATCCTTGATAAGTGGAAATATCTCCATCGATTTTCTCAATGGATAAAAAGGTAGAGTGGTCATCAATTGATTTGCTTTTTCCTCATCAATGTCTTTAAATATCAACACCGCCCCATTTTTAGCTGGCCTTAAGTATAATTGTTCTAAAATGCCCTCTTTTTTCCATTGCGCCACAACCTCTCGCTCGTGTTGCAATATTTGTTGAAAATTTCCTGGCAGGTTTTCCATGTCCAAGGTGAGAATGACGAGTATTCTGTTCATGCGTTTAATAGTTTTGTCCTCAGTTCTGGAAATCGATAAAAGGCTACCAGAAATAGGATTGTTTGGATGATACAAGGTGCAATAATGGATTGCCCATGTTCCAAATGAGTGGCAATTGCACCGCCCATATAGGCTGCTATTAATAAGGTCCCTAGGATTCCGGTTCTGGGAATCACAAAAAGAATTAAGCTAATAATTTCAACAATACCCAATAGGGTATTTGTTTTTGCATCTAAACCAAAACTAGCTGCCATTTTTAATGCTTCTTCATTGGCAAAAAATTTCCCAGAGGCACTTCCAATAAAAATAAGGGACACAATACCTGTCAGAACCCAGTAAATGAGGTCGCTCGATTTTTTACTCATAATATTAGTTGTTTAAAAATGGATAATCAATATAGCCTTGGTCATTACCCCCATACATGGTGGCTCTGTCTGCCTGGTTCAGTTCGGCATTTATTTCAAATCGCTTTGGTAAATCAGGATTTGATAAGAACAAGGTTCCATAGGATATGAGGTTTGCTAATCCTTCTTGTATGGCTTCTTCGCCTGTTTCACGTGTATATCCACAATTGGCTATGACTGAATGCTTTGAAATCTTACCAAAGGTTTCCACCGCATCCAAAGGGTATTGAGGAAATTGATCAGCAGGGAAGGGAACTTTCATAAGGTGAACATAAGCCAAAGGCATCTCATTCAAATGGTCAAGCAAAGATGTGAATTGTTCAACGGGATGAGTATGGGTTATATTATTATAAATACTGGTAGGTGATAAACGAATGGCCGCTTTATTTTCACCTATGGCTGCAATAATTCCCTGCATCACTTCCAATACAAAACGATTTCTATTTTCTATGCTTCCTCCATATTCATCGGTTC
>JBILDL010000355.1:0-3387 GCA_044352635.1 Saprospiraceae bacterium
TGAATGTTTTAGAATTTCTTATGCAGCCTCTGAAGCTGAATTAAAAGAAGCGGTAGCCAGAATGGCACGTGTTTTAGCCTTATTAAAATAATACATGAAAATATCCCATTTAATTCCTCCTATTGCAGCAACAAAACCTTCCGTTTTAGTTGCTCACGGAGATGAAAGAATTGATTCTTACTTTTGGTTGAATGACCGAACGAATAAAGAGGTCATTGATTATCTGGACGCCGAAAATGACTATACAAAGCAGGTCCTGGAACCTTATGATTCATTGCAAAATGAAATTTATGAGGAAATAATAGCCAGAATTCAACAGAATGATTCCTCTGTTCCGTTCTATCTGAACGATTATTTCTACCAGATTCGCTTTGCAGAAAATATGCAATATCCATTTTTATACAGAAGTAAATGGGAAAATTTTAGGGCTGAAACTTTGTTATTAGACCAAAACAAACTGGCAGAAGGACATGCCTATTATCAACTATCCTCTTTTAATCCAAGTAATTGTAATAAATATTTGGTTTATTCAGAAGACACCGTGAGCCGCCGTCTTTATGATCTTAAATTATTAGACATTGAATCTGGTGTTTTACAAACCGATGAAATAAAAAATACGAATGGGGAATGCATTTGGTCAACAGATAATCTATATTTCTTTTATGTTAAAAAAGATATTGACACGCTGAGAGATTTTTGCGTTTGCAGGCATAAACTGGGTACTTCCGACAGTGAAGATGTAGAAATTTATAACGAATCAGATGATACCTTTTATGTAAGCATTTCAAAATCGCGTTCTAATAAATTTTTAATCATACATTCTTCTCAAACCATATCAAATGAAGATTTGTATTTGTCCTTAGATACACCTCTTAAATCACCACAGGTATTTTCAGAAAGACAAACTAACATTGAATATCAAATAGATCATTTTAAGGATACTTTTTATATTCTGACAAATTATAAGGCAGATAATTTTTGCCTTATGTCCTGTGAAGAGGGAAATACAACAATGGATAGATGGAAAATGGTCATTCCAACTGATTCTTCTATTTTATTAGAACAATTCCTTCATTTTGATGATTGCCTGGTGGTAGCTCAGCGGAAAAATGGATTAACACAAATTAGGATTATATCCAATGTGGAGGGTGAATCACACTTGCTGGAATTCCCTGAAAATGCATACATGGCTTCCTTAGGTATGAATCCAAGCCATAGTTTACCCTTTGTCAGGGTACAATACCAATCGATGAGTACACCTTCGACGGTTTATGACTACGATTGGAAAGGAAAAAAATTAAATTTCAGGAAGCAACAAACGGTAGTTGGAAATTTCAAATCTGAAAACTATCATTCTGAAAGGATATTTATTCCAGGAAAAGACGGAACACAAATTCCAATGTCTTTGGTGTATAGAAAAGATATAGGTGCATCAAATAATCATCCCCTTTTACTATACGCTTATGGCTCTTATGGCATTAGCTTAGATCCCTATTTTAGTTCGTCCAGACTGAGTCTGTTGGATCGAGGGTTTGTATATGTTATTGCCCATATTAGAGGTGGTGAGGAACTTGGACGACATTGGTACAATAATGGTAAGCTGCTAAATAAAAAGAATACTTTTTTCGATTTTATCTCCTGTGCAGAATGGTTAATTTCAAATAATTATACCTCGCCAGAAAAATGTTTTGCTATGGGTGGTAGCGCAGGTGGCTTATTAATGGGTGCCATTTTAAATATGGCTCCCCACCTTTGGAAGGGAGTCATAGCCGCAGTGCCCTTTGTCGATGTAGTAACTACTATGCTGGACGATACTATCCCGTTGACTACCTTTGAATATGATGAGTGGGGAAATCCTAATGATCCGGTGTATTATCATTACATGAAATCATATTCCCCCATTGATAATGTAAGAAAAATGGATTATCCCGCTATCCTTGTTACTACCGGATTGCATGATTCACAGGTACAATATTGGGAACCAGCCAAATGGGTGGCTAAACTAAGAGCACATAAAACCGATCAAAATGTACTACTTTTGAGAACAAACATGGAAACTGGACATTCAGGTGCGACAGGCAGATTTGCCCAACATAAGGAAACGGCCATGGAATACACTTTTTTAGTTTCACAATTAGAAAATAATATGCTCCCCTAAATATGGTTAAGATCCGTACTAAAACAAACGCTGAAGGCCCCAAAGGTCTTAATCATAATCCATCCAGCATTATACAACGTGCCGATAATGAACAGGATAACCTGGCTATTAGGGGGGGAGAATTTTTAGACAGAGACGGGGTTGTAGGTGCAACCATTGAATCCACTGGAATGATTGGAACCTCAATGGATGTGATGGCAAAAAGCGGTAATTTTAGTGCGGAACAGACAGCGATACTGGAAAACAATGTAAATGAAGGGGCTTATTGGGGAAATGTTACCGATGTAATTGAGGTATATTCTACAGCTGCAGCTGCTTTCAAAAATAGAGAGCCTGCCGATTTAGCTCAATTAACACTAAGTGTAGGCAGATTCGCCACGGGTGTTGTAGACACTTTAAATACCGTAAACGCCGATAGTATTATAAATGAATCTTTAAATGAGGTAGTAGGTGGTTTATTACCCGGAGTAAAATCAGGATTAGGCGCTTTTAAAAATGCCATTGATGGTTATCAGGTTTACCAGAAATTAAGTGCAACCAGCGAATTATTAGTACAAAATGACACACTAAATGAGAAAGATGAAGAATTAATTAATCACTACAAATCAGCAATAAAATGGAAATTAGGTGAGATTTCTTTTGACTTTGTTCTAAATGTGGCTGAAACTGCCGCAATGGTCAATCCAATAGTACAAGCAAGTATAATGGCTCTTCATGGTACTGTAAATGTTATTAAAAATGGAGTGAAATCATATATAAAATATTTAGAGAAAAAAGAAAAAAGAAGCGTAGATAGAATTGGAGATATTGACGTTGAAATGTTAAAAAGTGAAAAAATAGAGGAAAAATCAGAAAGATTTGGATTTAAGGAAGCGCTTCTGTCCTATTCCAGATTAAAAAAACTTGAAGAAGAACCAGCATTAAATGAAATAAAAATTAATACGGAACGTAAAAATCTTAACTACCTGCTTGGAATTATCAATGCCCGAAAATTGGATAATGATATTGTAAGCATAAATAATTTAGAAACTTTTCTTTCCATGGAAAAATCAACTATAACAAGTATCCACGATCAAGTTATTGAAGAAAAAAATCTAAAACAACGGTTTTTTCTTCTGTTTCATAATCCTCAAAAAGAAGAAATAATAAATAATTTAATTTCTCAGGGAACTTTTCCCTTTAATGATATTGAATTAGCAGATATCAGTACCCTTAATCCTTTAGATTCA
>JBILDL010000026.1:0-11270 GCA_044352635.1 Saprospiraceae bacterium
ACAATATTGAAAAACTACCCGATTCATCACAAAGTCAGTTGCGTGCAATGATTCAAGGTAACTGGCTTTTGCACTATGGTCATTATGAGGGATTATCGTACTGTTTTTTGAGATTAACTAAACGGGTCGCCCAACCTCAATGGTTGGAAAGTTGGCACGTAAGTCTTAAACAGGAAGGAACAATGATTGAAAAATCTTTCCTTTCTCTTTTTCCCGATATGATTGAGTATTCAAAAAAACAGGCTAGCCTTCGAAATGTAGTGATATGGTGAAGGTTCTGGAAAGTATTTTTTCAAGTATCGTTGATTCTGATAGGTTCTTATTGAAAATCAACGTATTTCCCATTCCCTGTGAAATTTTTAATTCCGGGGAAAAAATGAAGAAGGGTAAAAATATTTGAAATCCTACGCCTGTCTCAAAAGAAAAATCGTTGGGAGCTATCCTTACCAAGGTTTCCGCTTGTTTTGTCCGGGAATCACTTGCAACATCAAATGAATATTTTAAACCAGCCAGTAAGAATAATCTTACATCGTGGTAAGGTTCAGATTTGTATCTGAACTGAAAAGGTAATTCTACAAAGACTGATTCAACTTTTCGGTTGCTTGAATAATCTGGATATTGATATTTTAGCCTCTTTTCAGCAAAAGATAAAGTGGGTAAAAATCGGAAATCAAAATAATTGCCCATTTTTAGATTTGATACAATGCCAACATTAAAGCCAGAACCCCCAAGTCCTTGTACAATTTTTATACTGTCGTGCTTTAAAAATTCACTCGATTGGTAAGTCCTGAACCTGGAATTATTGATGGCAAAGGTAAATCCAAAGTAATAGTCATTTTGGTTAAACTGCTGATAATTTGGATTATGAACACTGCCTCTTTGCCCATAAACCAGACAGGGACCTATCAAAACAAAATAAAAAAGGACTATTTTTCTGCTAAATAAGCTGAACAAATTCCGAAAGTTATTGGGTTGCATTGAATTGGTTTAAAGCCATTTTTACCTAAAACATCAAGAAATTTTTCCCCCGATGGAAAGGCTTGAACTGATTCATATAAATATTGGTAAGCCCTTGGGTCTTTAGATGTTAAACGACCAATAAGAGGTAAAATGTATTTAAAGTAGAAATTAAATACTATTTTGAATAAAAAAAAGGAAGGTTGGCTAAATTCTAACACAACTATTTTACCCCCTTTTTTTAAAACCCGGTGCATTTCTTTCATTCCTTTATCGAGGTTTTCAAAGTTTCTTACCCCAAAGGCTACGGTAATGGCATCAAAAGATGCTTCGTCAAAGGGTAAATTTTCAGAATCTCCTTCTAATAAAGTTATTTGCGGCGTTAATCCTTTTTCACTGATTTTTTTTCTGCCAATGGATAACATTTCAACAGATATGTCCAAACCAATAATAGTGCTTTTTGGGTAATAACGGTTTAATGCTAAAGCTACATCAGCTGTACCTGTGGCAATATCCAAAATATGGGGGATTTCTCCAGGTCCTAATAATGATATAGCCCTTTTTCTCCAATATTTATCGATGCCTAATGATAGAAAATGATTCAAAAAGTCATAGTAGGGGGCTATTCGGTTAAACATCCTTGATACCTGACTCTTCTTAGTATCATCTGCCTGATAAGGTTTGATTTCCATTGTTATTCTTTTATGCCGCAAATATAGACAGATTATGCGGGCTACAAAATGGATTTTTTTTGTTAAAAAATAGTCAGGAAATTTCTTAATTTTGTGTTACGAAAATTAATCCGTTCATACTGAAAACCTGATAAATAATCCAGTTGATTCCTTTATTTTTCAGGATAACTAACAGCTGTAATGACTCCAGAAGACCGTATAATCCCTATTCAAATAGAGGATGAAATGAAATCAGCTTACATTGATTATTCAATGTCAGTTATTGTATCCCGTGCTTTACCGGATGTAAGAGATGGGATGAAACCTGTTCAAAGAAGAGTTCTTTATGCTATGTCTGATCTTGGACTAACGCATAATAAAGCGCATAAAAAGTCTGCGCGTATTGTAGGTGAAGTATTAGGAAAATATCACCCTCATGGTGATACTTCCGTGTATGATACTATGGTGAGAATGGCTCAGGACTGGTCATTACGCTACCCTTTGGTCGATCCTCAGGGTAATTTTGGCAATATTGATGGTGACGGACCAGCTGCCATGCGTTATACCGAAGCAAGATTGAAAAAAATCAGTGATGAGATTTTAGCCGATATTGATAAAGATACGGTTGATTTTACTCTAAATTTTGATGATTCTTTGGAAGAACCTTCCGTTTTACCAACTAAGGTTCCCAATTTGTTAATCAACGGAGCCTCTGGTATCGCTGTGGGAATGGCCACAAATCTTATGCCTCATAACTTAACCGAAGTTATTGATGGTATCGTCGCCACTTTGGCCGATCCGGATATTGACGTAGATGGTCTAATGCAATATATAAAGGCACCTGATTTCCCCACAGGTGGAATTATTTACGGGACCAAAGGGGTAAGAGAGGGCTTTGCAACGGGGCGTGGTAAAATTGTATTAAGAGGTAGAGCGGAAATTGAAACTTCTGCGTCTGGAAGGGAATCTATAATCATTACTGAAATACCTTATCAGGTTAATAAATCAATGTTGGTGGCAAAAATTGCTGAACTTACCATTGAAAAAAAGATTCCAGGTATTTCTGACGTGCGAGATGAGTCTGCAAGACAAGGCATGAGGGTAGTAGTGGAGATAAAGAGAGATGCTATGGCGAAGGTAGTTCTTTCCCAACTCTATAAATATTCTCCTCTTCAAACTTCCTACGGCATCAATAATGTGGCTTTAGTAGGCGGTAGGCCAGAAATCTTATGTTTGAAGGACATGATTGTGGAGTTTATAAAATTCCGCCTGGAGGTCATTGTTAAAAGAACAAAATACGATTTAAAAAAGGCAAAAGAAAGAGCCCATATTCTTGAGGGTATTCTTATAGCATTAGATCATTTAGATGAGGTTATTGCCCTTATTAGAGCAAGTAAAAATGCGGAAGAGGCTAAAGAGGGCTTAATGTCAACTTTCGGCTTATCCGATATTCAGGCTAAGGCTATTCTTGAAATGAGGTTACAACGTTTGACTGGTCTTGAAAGAGATAAAGTAAGAGCGGAGTATAAAGAGGTAATGGATAAAATTGCTTACTATGAATCTATTCTGGATTCTGAAGAAATTCAAAGGGAAATAGTTAGAACGGAACTCTTAGAAATTAAAGAAAATTATGGTGATGCAAGGAGAACGGAAATTGTTGCTGCTGAGGGTGATATCAATCTGGAAGACCTTATAAAGGAGGAAGAGGTGGTTGTTACCATTTCTAACCTGGGTTATATTAAACGTACCGCGGCATCGGAATTCAGAACGCAGAGTAGGGGAGGCAGAGGTGCAAAAGGTTCGCGAACGAGAGACGAAGATTTTATTGTCAATATGTTCGTGGCTAATTCACATAATTATTTGCTTCTTTTTACTGAATCTGGAAAATGCTTCTGGTTACGAGTTTTTGAAATTCCAGAGGCAAGTAAATCTTCTGCAGGCAGAGCCATTCAAAATATTTTAAATATAGCTCAGGACGATAAAGTCAAAGCATATATTAATATTCCAAATTTAAATGATAGTGAGTTTGTTAAAAATCATTATATCATTTTCTGTACCCATCTGGGGATTATTAAAAAAACAGCGGTAGAAGCTTATTCCCGTCCAAGAGTAGGAGGTATTAATGCCATTACCATCGCGGAAGGGGACATGTTGCTTTCAGCTACTTTAACCGGCGGAGATCATCAAATATTCCTCGCAAGTCGTCGTGGGTATGCCGTTCGCTTCCATGAATCTAAAGTAAGACCCATGGGAAGGAATGCCACTGGGGTAAAAGGTATGGCGCTTTCCGGAGAATCCGATGCCATAGTAGGCATGCTTTGTATCAATCCCACGGAGAGTATTCAGGATACGATTCTGGTTGTTTCTGAGAAGGGAAATGGTAAAAGGTCAGAAGTCGATGAATACAGACTTACCAACAGAGGGGCAAAAGGTGTGAAAACGATGCAGATTACGAATAAAACGGGCGCGCTGATTGCAATGAAGGCTGTCCAGGAAAATGAAGATCTGATGATCACTAATCGGTCTGGTATTATTATTCGTATGGCTGTGTCAACAATGAGGGTCATCGGTAGAGCTACTCAAGGCGTAAGAGTAATACGATTAGACGAGGATGATGCGATTGCTGATGTTGCTGTTATTCCTTATTCACCTGAGATAGAATTGCCAGAGGGTGAGGAAAATATAGGAATTTCTATGGAAAATAGCGAAAATAGTATCGATATCCAGGATATTTCAGATAATGACACTGAAATTCCTCAAGAATTATAATATTTTTGCAAAACAATAATTTTGAACCCTAAATACGTTATTTAGGTAGATCATGTTTACCAAACAAACCTTAATGAACCATGAAAAAGTCATTTTTATTATCCTTTCTTTTAGTAGGAACCATAGTTTTGAATGCACAAGATTATAAATCGGAGTTTTCAAGTGCTAAAAAAGCCTTTACTGCTTTCCAATTGGATATGATTGGGAACAAAGCAAAATTAAACGATGCCGTTACAGCTATAACCAAGGCCGTAACTTTTCAAGAAGCTACGCTTACTCCTGAAGCTTTTCTAAAAAGTGGGGAAATTATGGCCGAACTCGCTAACCAGATTGTTACTACTAAACAGTTAGGTGTTGGTTCTTTAGATGATTTGCCTAAAACAGCTAATCCAGAGTTAATTGCTTTTGAACACTTTATGAAGGCAATGGATATGGCGGTTAAGCCTGCAGAAAAGAAGAAAACCTTAAAACTTATTGGTGCTCTTCAAAATTCTTTAAGTAATATCGGGGTTTATAATTACGACGAACAGAAATATGAAATGGCTTTTAAAGACTTTTCTACCGTTATTGCCATCCACGATATGTTGAAAAATGCGGGGGAAGTTAGTACGCTAGACGTGGAAGCTGATTACTTAAATCAGGTGTATATTTCAGGTTTAGCCGCATTTAATGGTGGCTTTGATGCAGACGCAGAGAAGTATTTTACAATGCTTGCCGATAAAAAATACGATAAGCCAGCTATTTATGAATCTTTGTATAATCTAAAAGCGAAAAAGACTTCTCCTGAAGAGGCCTATCCAATTCTTGAAAATGCCCGCAAGCAATTTCCAGATGATTTATCGTTGCTATTTGTTGAAATCAATCATTATCTTAAGTTACAGAAAATGAATGAGTTGATTCAAAGATTGGAAACAGCTATTAAAATGGAACCGAATAACGTTTCTCTCTATTCTGTTATGGGTAACGTTTATGATAATTTACACCAGAAAACGACTAAGGATAATGGTGATCCTGTGGTTGCTGATGGTTATTTTACGAAGTCATTGGAGTATTTCAATAAGGCTATAGAAATGGATCCTAAAAATGTAGAGGCTCTTTATAGCATTGGTGCCCTTTACTATAATAAGGCTGCATTAACTTCTCAAAAAATGAATGCGCTAAGTGAAGATTATTCTAAAGATGGTCTTAAAAAGTTTAATGACCTTAAAGCTCAGGTTTTCAAACAGTTCGATGAATCATTGCCTTACTTTCAAAGAGCTGAGGCGCTTAATCCAAATGATACCAATACATTAATCGCTTTAAAAGAAATATATGCTAAAAAGGATCAGCTGGATCTTAGTAAAGAATTTAAAACAAGATTGGAGTTAGTTCAAGGTGGTGGAAAGAATGACAAAAGTTATTTTCCTAATAACTAAGTAACTCTGTATTTATTTTTATTGGCCGCTTTTGCCCATGGGTGAAAGCGGCCAATTTATTTTTTTTGATTTTATTCCTTTTTTGCGTACATTTCAGACTTATTTAATATTCCGATAGTAATCTTAATATTATGAAATTCATTCACTTGTGTTTTTTTTGGTTAGTATATATCTGTGCTATCAATGTGTCTTTCTTATCCGCTCAATCTACTTGTGAAGTTCCTTGTTCAAGGAATGATTGTGGTGCAGTAAATTATGACGTTTCTCCTATTGATTCCCTGGTTTGTGAAGGTTCTATATTGCGATTCAAAAATAATACAGCGATTCAAACCTATACAGGCCTGGTAATTCGATGGGGCGATGGTAAGCAAGATACAGTGTATCAATTAAATGATTTTTTTCATAAGTATGATCTACCGGAATCTTTGAAAGCGTCTTGTCAAAATGACACAATTTTAAGGTTAACAGTATGTATAACTGCTTTCAAACAATGTAATGAAGGATTTACCTGCAGCCAAAAAGTTCAATCTTTTCCTATTAAAATTGCGCTAAAACCTAAGGCTGCATTTGTACCCTCTGCAACCACAGCCTGTGTGGGAGCAAGAATTAGTTTTCAAAATAAAACGTGTTTCTCAAATGCTGCTCTATATACCTGGCGATATTCTACTTTTCGTATAACAAATATTAGAGATATTAATCTGGATTATGATTTACCTGGTAAATATGAAGTAGAACTAACTGCAAGAAATAGTTGTGGTGCTGATTCAGTAAAACAGATTATTACCATTTTGGAAAAACCCAAGGCCGATATTGTTATTGATACCCAACAGTTTTGTTATCCAATATCAGTGAGGTTGAAAAATAAACAAACTAACTCCTCTGATGGTGTTTGGAAAATTACAGGAGATACCTCTGTCTGGGAGTCTGTCCTTTCCTTTCCTTCCGGCGATTCAACATGGATAAGGTTTAAACGCTTAGGTGCTATTAATATAAAACTGTTAGCCTCTAATGGTTGTGGTGTAGATTCTATATCCATGCCCTTTATTCTTAAATCAACGCCTTTTTTTAAAACCGATTCAGAGGTAAATTTATGTCAGGAGGGTTTAGTTTCTCCAGAATCGTTGCTTTTTACTTATGATAAGCTAAGAATTAATTCTCTTATTTGGAAAGTTAACAATGAAAATCCTTTTACAGCCCAAGGAAGTACCTTCCAACCTGCGTTGTTTAAAAAAAATGGGACCATTGATTTACAAACTAATGGACAATGTGGTACTTTTCACCATACCATTCGAATACAAGTATTTCCAAAAGATACATTGAAATTATCAAAAAAATCGGTGGCATTTTGTTCAAATGATGCACCTGTTCAGTTAACAGCTTCTCCCGCTGGAACTTGGTCTGGTTTTGGTATTTCATCCACAGGAAGGATAGATCCTTCTCTATTCCTTAATAAAACAAGAGGAATCGTTTACTTTGATGCTTCAAGTCCTTATTGTACCCTTCGTGATTCAGTTTCTCTTTCAATTACTGATCCTATGACGGTGGCTTTAGCCCCTGTTTCTCCTCTTTGTGAAAATGAAGAGTTTACGCCCATCTATGCAGTAAATGGTGTTTTTTCAGAGGTAAAATGGATAGTTAATGGAGGCTCTGCTACTAATCTTAATGGTTTAGACCCGGGGAAAATAAGATTTACGACTCCCGGTGTGTTTGGTATTACCCTTCAAGCTACCAATATTTGTGGAACTGTTTTTGATACAACTACCGTCAGGGTTTTTTCTAAACCCATTATGGAATCTTTATCTGTTTCCTCTGCGTGTATAGGTGATAAAAGTGACCTTAGATTAATTATGTCCAATAGAGATAACGAGTCATTGAAAATTTCTATTTCTTTGTCGGGGTCTCCTCTTTTTGATACCGTTATCACTGGAAATACGTTGACCTGGTCTTTTAGACCCTTTGCCAACGTTGGAAATTATCCGTTAAAAGTAGTTGTTTCAAAAGGGGCAAATTGTACGGCTGAACTCATTTCAGAATTAAAAATCATTCAAAAACCTAATCTTTCTCTTGCTAAGTTAAACTCATTTTGTTCTAATGTCGAGTTTACGCCCTCTCTAACCACCTCCGGTGCCTTTGAAACTTTGAAATGGTCCTTTCCTGGTGGTATTCCTTCGTCTTTTGTCGGGTTGAATCCTGGTAAAGTCAAATATAATATTACCGGTAAGTTTAGCGTCAAAGTAGAAGGGGTAAGTTCCTGTGGTTCTTCTGCAGACTCTCTTGAGCTGGATGTTATTGAACAACCCAATATATCCAGATTCACTGCAACGCCTGTTTGTTTGGGGAACGAATCTTCTGTGAGTATGAAATGGTCAAATCTTTCAGGTAATCCCGTTAAAATTCAATTATTCCAATCGGGAATTATTTTATTAGACACCACGGTGAAGGGTGATATCATTGATTACAAGTATTTCCCTCCAAAAATAAATGGGCTATACCCTTTAACCTTAGTAACTACCGCTGGAAATCAATGTAAGAGTGAATCCAAGACAGAAGTAAATGTCTATTCTTCACCACCCGTTTCTATCTTGGATTTAAAAACTAATTTATGTGTTGCCACAGATAAAATTGAACTAAAAGGAAATCCCACAGGAGGAAAGTTTTCTGGTTTAGGCGTTATTGATTTGTTAAATGGTAAATTTCAGTTACCTATAGGTAATGGTATTTCGAATCGCTGGATTTATTATGATTATACCGATAGTGGGGGATGTAAAGGCAGAGACTCTCTCTTTTTGAAAGAAATAAAGCAATCGCCTACACTCCAATTTGAAAACCTTATTTCTTCTTATTGTAAAAGTGATAAATGGATAGAATTTAAAGTAAAACCGACGGGAGGTTTATTTAAAATGGGAAGTGGGCCTTTAGTGGAATCAGTGAATAAGGATGTAGGGCTATATCGATTTAAACCATTATCGTCAGGAGAATTTGCTATTTCTTACCATTATAGTGATAATTCTGGTTGCATGGATTCCTTGGATTGGAAATTTTCCATTGCTGATAAATTTCCTTTTGACCCTGCCGCGGATACTTTTATTTTGTCTGGCCAGAAATTAGTCATTGGTAAACCTGCCATTTCTGGTTATTCATATCGTTGGTTTGATGGTTCAACTCAATCTACTTATACGGTGGAAGATCCTGGTATTTATACACTAGAGGTGTTTAATGTAGCCTCAGGATGTTCAGTAGTGGACACCATTAAAGTATCTTTTGGTGGGGTGAATAGCGTTAAGGAATCATTACTAAGTATAAATTTATTAGATGTTTATCCTAATCCATGTAGTGATTATCTATTTTTAAAAAATAAAAACAGGGATAACCAAAAGGCTAAATTATATCCGATTCGTGTGCTTGATGTGTATGGTAAAGTACTGAAGACTGTTGAAATTCCCTCTTTTGAGGAAGAAATTATGATCGATGTTAGCTCTCTCCCAAGTGGTATGTATTTTATTGAAGGCTATGGAAAAACACAACGGGTAATAAAAATATAATGGAAATCTAGAATTCCCTTAATTTGTATTTTTCAATAATCCATTGGCTTCCCTGGTAGTTGTTTTCTACCTGGAACCCAAAATAATTTCCTGGTGGATTGGGTAATGTGGTTGTTAACAGGGTACTATCATTTAACCTAAACTCAAACTGGTTTTCGTCTTTTTTTATCCTTAATCTTACTTCCTTAACATTTCTTTTCAATTCAATGGAGCCTGATTTAATAGTTTCCTTATTATTTTTTAGTTGCCATTTACCTGTTGCGTTAATTGTAATCGACCATTTATTATTTTTTGAAGAGGAAAAAATGACACCGAAGTCTCCACTTTCTTCCGTTATTGGTATAGACAAAAAGCAAGAAAATTGATAGTTTGTTTGGGGTGATATATCAAAAGGGTACATTCTGAATAGAGAATTATTGAAAACCAAGTGTTCATTTTCATTTATAAATGAACCGTTTATATTCCTATTGAACGGACTATTAGCTTGAAATGCATCTAGGAAGGAGAAAAGATGGGTACCATAATTATTTACAACCTTTCTCATTTCCTCTGATTCAATGCGGGAATTGAATTCATTTTTTGTTAAAAAGGGTGGAATAGTAGCACCATTAGAAAGAAGTATTTTAGCTAAATCTGGTAAATCTAAGGCAAGGGTGTAAAGTAAAGGAGTACTTCCTTTTGAGTCTGAAAAATCAGGATCTGCGCCTGCACCAAGTAGTTTATTTACCAGGTATTTGTTATTCAGTGTGATAGCATGAATTAGAGGTGTTTCACCATTTTTCTCTTGTCGGGTATCCATGTTTACGCGTTGTTCAATCAAGTAGTCCAGCACTTTAGGTTGATTAAATGCGACGGCTGTCCATGGAGCAGACCAACCTTTTAAGGCCGGATTTGCCGTATTTTTTTCTTGAGCGTCTAATGGGATTTCACCCTTCTCGTATAAAAATGCAAGTAAATCTACATCACCGTTTACAATGGCAAGGATAATTGGGCTGGTATAATCATGTTGGTTAATGGTAATCACTTGTTGTTCAGGATTACGATATTCAGCACAGGCCAATACCATTTTTTTTACTTGTTGGGTGTTTCCTTTAACTATTTCCAACAAAAGGGGATTGCCATTGCATTGAACGGGTGGCGAAACAATAGCAGGAATGGCAAAAACGACGGTTAAAACAAGTATAAAAAGAGCCGCAAACAAACCCCATTTTCTTTTGGGTTTTTCATTTATGGCAACTGATTCATTTTTGGGTTTTCCTGTGATTAACTTATCTACAATGGAAATTTCATCCTCTCTTACCTCTAAAAAATCATCAATTATCAATTCTTTATAAGATGATATTTTACTATTTTTCGCTGGTACCGTTTCCTTGGGACTTATTTTTTCGCCCAAGTTTAAAAAAAACAGGAGGGCTTCAGATGAATCTTTCCCAAAACTTTCATCTAAGGCTTCCTTAAAAAGGGCTACGCTTAACTTTCTGTTATTCAATAAGGAAAATAAATGATTAATATCATTGTAAGGAATTACTAACTGTAATTGAGCTTTATTTTCTCTTATAGACTTTTCCTTCTCTGAAATAGTTAAGGCTAATTTTTGAGAAGTTAATTGAAAGGTAATGGGTTTATTGGCCACACTCAATTCACCATTCCATGTTTTTTCTTTAGAAGTAATGAAGTTATCAGCTATTTTAAAAGCTTCTTTCAGCACATTTTCTTTAGTAACTTTGGTAACTGTACCGCACTTTTGAAGTACTTCATTCAGCACTAATTGGGAAAAGACTAATTTTTTGAAATCAATTTCCCCAGATTTTGTCATTTGGTCTGTTTTGAAAGACGAAGGATCATCAGCGTCTAATAAACTAACAGATAAATGATAATCCGCGAAAAGGGTGTCCATTACCTTTTCAAATTTATTG
>JBILDL010000357.1:0-3372 GCA_044352635.1 Saprospiraceae bacterium
ATTGGCCGTTAAAACTACATTTGGAATGGAAGTGATGGAAACTCTTACAGAGGGTGAAATAGTTAGCGGACAAGCCAACGTATTATTTATGAGTCGTAATCTATAAAATTTATCTGACTGAACACTTGCTTGAACAGTATAAGTGACAGCAATAGCGCCTAGGATAGGTTCCCAGCTCCTATTATCTGCACTTGATTCCCATTGATACTGAACGGGAGTATTTCCCAGATTGGTTACTACTGATCTTATAACTACCGGTGAACCCAAACAAGAAATGGACTGGTCTGCATTTACAGACACAGAAAGCCCCCCTTGAAATGAAACAGGAATAGGTTCGGAAAAAACAATTCCGCAGGAATAACCAGGAACAGTAAGTTGTGCTCTATAAAAAATAATACCTGGATCATTACTTTTAATACTAACTTCTGCTTTCTCTCCACCAGGTATGAGCGTATAATTAATCCTATCTCTACTGGAATACCATTGAATAAATGGTTGAACTGGTATATCCCTCCAACTAGCCCTTAAAGTAACACTATCATTTTGACAAACTTCTGATTTAGAAGCCATTCCACTTACAGCAAACGTTGGAATCACAGAAACATTAGATACCGACGAAGTACCTGTGGCACAATTACCCCCAATGCTACCAGTAATGACTCTAAAATAAAAAAGACCGGAATCTATGGCTGGAAAGCGGTAATTGGTTGAATCCGCACCAGGGATATTCACCCAACTTGTACCATTTCTGCTTTGTTGCCAAAACACAGGAATGGATACGTTTGATCCCGATAATTGGGCCGACAATAAAATGGGTTGACCTTGACAAAAGGTACCTGAAGCAGGGATAATCTTAATTTCAGGATTGTTAAAAATATTAATTTCCTGTCTTACAGAATAACTGGTGTCACAAGAAATAGGATTATCCCAAACCTTTAGCCGAAGAAAAATGGTTCCTGTCGAATCGGGAACCCAACGTAGTCTTTCCCCTGATGCACCATTGATAACATTCCAACTATTACCATCTTTACTCCATTGCCACTGAAGACCTTGAGAACCTGTAATACCTGTTATATTTGCTTCTCTTATCAGCGTATCGCCTTTACATAAAACATTATTTCCAGTCCTTATAGTAGCTATAATTCCCGCCTTTGGAACTAATTTTAATACATTTGAAAAGCTTGAATCACAACCAGAAACACTACTTTTATAGATAAATCTAAAATACTTTGGCGTATTTTGATTCCAGGTTAAACTGTAATTAAACGAATTGTTGCCAATGGTTCTCCAGGAAATAGAATCATTTGATTCTTGCCATATAGATGAAAACGGCTCTGTTTCAGGTTGTAAGGTATTAGCTGCCAATATTACAGACGCTCCGGAACATGGATTCAATGTACTTGCTCCAATGCGTACAATGGTATTTCCTTTTTTACGAACCAATACACTATCCGTGAAAAAGGGAGAACAACCTATTCCAGTGTTTAAATACTTTAATCTATAATAAACTGCTCCGTTTATGGTATCATTTCCATTATACGACAAAGACGTCGCACCGGGTAAATCTGTCCAATTGGAAAAATCTTTTCTTTGCTGCCATTGAAAATCCGGACGACCTACCCCTAATCTATTTATCGTCGGCGTTAGATTAAATGGACTGCCAAAACACAAATTAATTTCCCTGTATGGTAATGCAACTATTGATGTTTCACCGACATTCCATTTTATTTCATTGGAAAATAGTCTATTACAAGTTATTCCTTTAATTTCCATCGAAACGCGGAATGCATAATTCCCTAATCCATTTGTTGTGTAAAGAATAGAGGTATCTCTGGTTTCCGATAATAATTGCCATACACCTGTATCCCTTTTGACCTCATATCTGTAGGTAATGGAATCGGGTAAATTGGTTAGACTTTTCAGCACTAAGGTCATTTTACTTGCACCACCTAAACAAAGCGTATCAGCTGGAGAAGATAAAACCAGGGAAATCAAATTAGATGTATCAGATTCTAACAGACCAATATTTGAAAAAATGGAGTCACAATTGGCATAATTTGTAGGTAAGAATCTAACTCTGATATAAGATTTTCCCGTTGCAGGCGCTTGGTAGGTTAAAACCTCCGAATTAAATCCAGACACATTATTCCAAGTATTTCCATTGGAACTTTGTTGCCAAATAAAACTTCCTGGCAGATTTGGTGTCGCTGTAGCAGTTAAACTAATGCTTTCCCCGGGGCATAATTTTGAAGAAGGGAAAAGCACGGCAACAGAAGGAATGGTATCTACCCTTATAGGTAATTCATTGGATATCAACTCTGGACAAGAAGCTAATTTCCTTTTATACTTTAGTCTGAAGGTATAAAAACCTGTATTTAGATTATTATTGTTATAGGCCGATAAGTTAGCACCGAGTATATTACTCCATATTTGAGTCTGCCTGTTCAATTGTTGCCATTGATAATCAAATCCAATATTCCCTACCGTTGGAGCAATAGAAATGATTTGAAGCGGTTTGCCCTGGCAGATTAAAGAATCGTTAGCCACCACATTTACTAAAGTAGTATCTAAAATATCAACTTTGAATGCTGGTGAAACAGCTGTTTGACAGGCTGAAGGTCCATCGACACTCACTCTGAGTTGATAAAATGAAGAAGTAGGTTCATTTCCCGATAAGACCAGATTTGTTCCTGACGATGCAGGCAAACTGTCCCAGGCTATACCATTTACGCTTTTAAACCACTGTCTTCGAAGCAAAGTAGATGTCCATGGTGAAAATAATTTCTCTTTTAAGGTAACCGTATTTCCTAAACAGATCGTCGTTGAATCAGTTGTTTCTATAGCCACCTGGGGTTGAATAATTACTCTGACAGTAGCAGGAGCGGAAGTGATTAACGGACAATCGGAGCCTGGCGCACTCAGTTGAAAACGATAGGTAAAATCACCACCTGGCTGAGAAATAAAAGAATACGTACTATCTATGCCTGTAGATACGGTATTCCAGGTGAGACTGTCTATCCTGGATTGCCATGCATATTGTAGATTATACCCCCCTACATTTTGGGTAATCGCATTAAAGTTCACCTTCGCATTTTCACAAAAAACAGTATTGTTTACACCGATAGTAGCTGTGGGACATTCTGCTGCAATAAATTTCTCTTGATTAACGGCTATTTTAATCAATTTTCCGGCACCCGACAAAAACAGGGTATCGTTTCTATTTAACGGGCCATTATAAATAGCTGGGACTAATTCAATCTGCGTGGCACCTATTCCTGTATTTTGGCTTAAGGTTAACCAACTACTATTTTTTGAAATATTCCACTCTGCATTTCCGGTAATATTGAGGATTTTCTTTCCACCTGCCGCTTT
>JBILDL010000356.1:0-3372 GCA_044352635.1 Saprospiraceae bacterium
TAAATTGAGTGCCATTCTCAAAGATTCACTTACTTCGGACGAGAATGTAATCATAGAGGAATCGACCTTGTATTGTAGTATTTCCATACCTATGGAAAAGCTATTTAAACCCTTTGTTACCCAAACAGTTGACCCGATAGCCATGCCTTTATTAGGTAAAATCAGTGAAATTCTTCAGCTTTTTCCTGCTTTTACCATTCAGGTGATCGGTCACACCGATAACGCTATACAACAAAATAAAAAGTTACCTGACAATTGGGATTTAAGTGTTCTCAGAGCCTCGGCGGTCTCTAAGGCATTAGTTGAAGAATGGCAATTATCTCCTTCCAGAATTCTTGCCGCAGGAAAAGGAGAATTCTCCCCAATGAAATCGAACGAAACGCCGGAAGGAAAGGCTTTAAATCGGCGAATTGAACTTGTGGTAAGTCTCAGAACGGAGGATATTCTCCGGGATTACAGAAAACTACTTCCCAAATAATTCAAAACATTTGATTGAACCTTTTTATTTAATCCATTAGCTCTCGGTTACTTGCCAGGAACTTCCGTCTTTGCCATCTTTTAGTTCTACCTTATTTTCCTTTAAGGCATCGCGAATAAGGTCTGCAGTCCCCCAATCTTTCCTCAACCGCGCATCATTTCTCATCTGAATGATAAGATGCATTAGTCCGTCCAACAAAGATTTATCCTGATTACCGGAAATATCGCCCTCCACATCGCTGTCAACGGCGAAAATGTCATTGATAAACAAACTAAACACCTGTTTTATATTATCGAAAGTGGCTGGTGAAATTTGGTCCCAACCTATATGTTTATCTTTTAGGGAATTCAACTTGTTAACCAGTTCAAAAAGGCGTGACAATGCCTTGGGAGTATTAAAGTCGTCGGCCATATCAAGATGGGCGGCTTCTATTAACGCTTCGATATCAGCATCTTGACCAGCGTCACCTTTCGTTCCCGGATGATTTACAGATTGAATCCATTTATATGCTTCCATCAACCGTTTGTAGCCTTTTTCAGCGGCTAAAAGAGCGGCATCGGTCAGATCGAGGGTACTTCGATAGTGGCATTGAAGCATAAAGAATTTCACCACCATAGGTGAGTAAGATTTTGAGATATGCTCACTATCTCCAATAAAAAGTTGTTCGGGAGAAATGGTATTTCCATCACTTTTGGACATTTTTTTACCATTTAAAAGGAGCATATTTGTGTGTAACCAGTATTTGGCACCTTTACATTGGCAAGACCCCATGTTCTGGGCTATTTCGTTTTCGTGATGTGGAAATTTCAAATCGTTTCCACCACCATGAATATCAAATACTTCGCCCAGGTATTTCAGGCTCATGGCAGAACATTCCAGATGCCAACCTGGAAAACCAATGCCCCAGGGAGAATTCCATCGCATAATATGTTCATCAGAAGCTTTCATCCAAATGGCGAAATCGGCGGGATGATTTTTTTCGCTTTGATTTTTAAGGTTATCACGTGTTTCAGAGAGTAACTCATCGATTTTTCTACCGGATAAAACACCGTAGTCCCCCTTATTGTCGATGTACTTTTGGGTGTCAAAATAAACACTGCCATTTTTTATATAAGCCAGACCATTTTTTAAAATAGTTTCTACCATTTCAATTTGCTCTGGAATATGACCTGTTGCCCGAGGTTCAATACTAGGTGGCAATGTTTGAAAAATGCGCATCATATTATGAAAACCTACGGTATATTTTTGGGCAACCTCCATGGGTTCCTTTTTTTCCAGTCGCGCGCCTTTGCTCATTCTATCTTCCCCGTCGTCCAATAAATGTCCTACATCGGTTATATTTCTAACATATCTAACCTGATAACCAATGGTTTGTAAGTATCTGTAAATGATATCGAAGCTGACGAATGTCCTGCAATTTCCTAAATGTACATCGTTATAAACGGTGGGACCACAGACATACATGCCTATAAAACCAGGCGTTTCAGGTATAAAAAGTTCTTTCTGACGGGTGATGCTATGATAAATATGAAGTGCTGTAGTCATTGAAAAAAGGAATTAAGGCGTAAAAATGGCAAAAATAAGGATTGTTTTATATGTTTTATGGCTTATTTCCAATTAATATCGGCGGCCACCGGACAATGATCTGAAAAATTACCAGGACTATACCTTCGGCAGTATAAGGTTTTAAATGTTCTTGATGGCAAAATATAATCTATCCGCATACCTTTTACAGGTCCAATATATGTTACCCCAATGCCATTTCCTGCGGCTAAAAAGGCGTCATCAGCATATTTTCTTAATCTATTATAGACATAAGATAATGGCGTATCATTTAAGTCGCCACAAATGATAACAGGATGAGGGGATTGGGCAATGTGATCTGCCAGTATCTGGGACTGTTGCGTCCTTGTTTTTATAGATTGCTTATATTGAGATAGCATTTTTCTATACAAATGCATATCCTTTCCTTCCGGTACAGTGCCGCCTTCCGAAATCTTATAAGCCATGCCCGTAATTTGATTTGACAACAAATGCACGTTATATACCCTGAATATTTCTCCATTTTCATGTCTGAAATCAGCATATTGAAAGCCATTGTCCGCACTGAAAACGAAGGATTCTGTTTTGATGGGATCGTAGGAACTGTAGATGGCCAGACCAGCCAAAGCAGAATGAGCGGCTCTGTTTAATCCAATGGATTTGGGCAAACTTCCCTTTACAAATTTTATGCCTTCAATTTCCTGAAGGCACCAAATGGTAGGTTGTATTTTTAGTATTAACTTTTCCCAGGCATCATCTTGTATGTACGGATGCGGGTAATCCATTTCTTTAAAGTCATGAGCATTAAATGTGGCCACCCTAAAGCTTTCCGTGGTTTCACTAGGTGGAATTTTCATTCTAAAATAGCCGAAAGCGTAATCGACGCGCAAAAAAATGGTAGCAAAGGGTAAAAGAAAAATCCATTTCCTTCGGTACATCCAATAGATAGTGAAAATTATATTCGCCAATAAGGAAAGAGGATAAAATAAACTCGCGATGCCAAAGTACCAATAGTCATTTGGATTAATATAGGCACCGAGATAAAGAATAAGTAAACTGAGTGCTGCAAATAGGGTAATGATTCGTATAAGTGAGTCCAAATCTTACTTTTTACTAGCCTGAAATAAAAATTCTTTCTCCTCGTCGGAAAGACTGTCGTAGCCTTTCTGCTTGATTTTATCTAAAATTTGATCCAGTTGGGTTTGATGATCGAGAGAATTTCCACTTTTAACCTCCCTCTCGCTCGTGTTTTTCTGTTTAGTTGCTGTTTTTTTATGGATAACCTTGAGCGGATTATTCCTTCTATGTGAAGCCTTATTGGATGAGAATAAATATTGAATATACTCGGCCAT
>JBILDL010000358.1:0-3368 GCA_044352635.1 Saprospiraceae bacterium
ACGGTCACCTGTAGCTATTTGATCTGCAGTTAACTTTAAAGCATCCTGCATCTCTTTGCCCGTTACTACTAAAGTAGTGCGAGGATAACCCGTACCTGCATCTTTAGCAAAATTACTGGCAGAAAGCGTTTTCAAAGCCACGTCTGTCTTAGCATTAGAACCATTCGCAGGGGTATTGTCCAAAAATCTGATAACCATTTCATAAGTATCAAAATTGGCACCTGCATTAGGTGTTACAGCTTCTAAGACCATGGTCATATTAGTACCAGCCATATTTGCTTTACTCACTGAAAAGATAGGAATAGGGAAAGGAGTTACCGTTCTCATATAACCACCTTGTTCAAAACTAAATTCATCAAGACGTTCTACCATTTCCGTTTCACAGGAAACCAAGAAGAAGGCTGAAAGCAACATCCCGATTTTTAATAAATTTTTCATATTTATCAATTTTTTTATCCGTGAAAGGATTATTTAATAAAGTTAGCTGGATTGTTGTCCCAGAATACCTGAACAGCAGCGTTAGCCTTTTGCTTTGCATTCTTATTACGCGTCACGAAAGATAACGGGTAGTAAAGAGATCTGGCAAAAGAACCTGGATTAGGATCTAGAGCTGGTTGTTGACCAGATGGTTTGCCTGTGCGACGATATAAGTTATAAGACTCAATACCATTTCCGTGTAGAGCAACCCAATATTCTGTTGCTACAACATTTAATTTTGCATCGGCTGTAGGAGCGGCGTCATATTGTGCTAAAACATAATCAACATATTTAGTTACATCGTCAGCCCATTTAATTCCTTTTTCCGCTTCAAATCCAGCAATTTTAGATGCTTCTGAAGTTCCTAAAGCTAAAGAACGAACATCAGCAAAAGATTTTTCCATAGCTGACTTTAATAAAGCTCTTGCATCACCTGTGGTTTTCAAAGTAAGCACTGATTCAGCCAACATAAAATCTACAAAGGAGCGCATCATGATTGGGTGAATACCAGCACCACCTGCACCAGCGCCTAAAGAAACACCTCTGTTTGCGTCATTATCATATAAACCACCGGCAGGGTAAACACCCCAAGCCGTACGTTTTAAACCATCTGGTGGAATACCTTCATTATTTAGATGATCACGACCCCAGTAACCTGCGTTTGGTGAAGCTACACAGAATACATCTTTTGTACCATAGTGATTAGGCTTTACCAATGTGATACAACGTAACTCGTTAATATCCTTTGTATTGGTAGTTGTTTGACGGTAGAAATAATATCTGATTCTTGGGTCCTGAAAACCACGACCTCCATCAAATAATTGAGCCATGTATGAATTTGACTGATAATCACCTCCACCTGTTGGGCTATATTGACCACCATAACGAGGATGACGCGTGTCAGGATTCACTAAATTTGTTCCATATTTGAACGAAAAATTCTGAGCTGCTGTTGAAATCAATTTATTATCTGCAACTAAAGCATTAATAGCAGAGGTAGAACCAGCAGCATCAATGAGTTTTCTATTTAAATAATACTTCAATTTCATCGTGTTAGCCACACGAATCCAACTATCTGTATTTCCTCCATAAAATAAATCTCCTGTAGCACCAGACTTAGATTTTGCATTGAAGTTCTCAATGGCTTTATTTAAATCAGCTAAGGCAGCGGCATATACGTCAGCACCTTTATCTACATTTGGATTGAAATTTGCTGGGTCGATAGCTTCCTTAAATGGAACATCACCAAAAAAATCAACCAGGTTCATTAAAACCATAGCACGAACCACTCTGGATATACCTGCATGTACAAATAATTCTCCTTTTTCAGCAATAGCTATAGTTGCTGAAACATCAGCCAGCACACCTGCATAGGAGCTACTCCAGCGACCGTCAGAACTACCTGGTGAAACTGCGTTATCATAAATTACGGATCCTTGATTTAACATTCTTGTTAAACGCATACCTGGATCACTAAAGCCATTAAAATTTCCTGCATATCCAGTGGTCACTGAATTGAGGAGATAATTGATATCAGCGTTACTAACCGTTACAGCATTGGGGTTATCAAGCAAATCTAATTCGCATGAACTAACCACTGTAACCGCCAATATCAAAAACAACATTTTGATTTTATGTATCATTTCTTTGTTTTTTATTAAGACGAAAAAAATGTGGCAATACTGCCAATTAGAAAGTTAGTTTTAAAGTTCCACCTAATCTACGGGCACTTGGACCAGTTAAAAGCTCAAAGCCTAAACCGTTACCTACACCTAAACCTAAGTTATCAGTATCAAGATTAAGTCCAGCTGGAAGATTAAGCGCTTTATACCAAAGATTATTTCCACTAACTGAAAGAGAAATACCCTTGAATGGTGTTTTTTCAACTAACTTCTGAGGAATAGTGTAACCTAAAGAAACTTCCTGCAAACGAATGGTTGTTCCGTCATACATACGACCTTCATCACCAAAGAAATATAAATTGTTGAAGCCTACGTCAGATGCTGTAACTTGCTTATTATTTGGCGTACCATCAGATTGTAGAACACCAGGGAAAATAAAGGTTTGTGCACGGT
This sequence comes from Saprospiraceae bacterium, assembly GCA_044352635.1. Lineage (GTDB taxonomy): Bacteria > Bacteroidota > Bacteroidia > Chitinophagales > Saprospiraceae > BJGN01. The sequence goes on from JBILDL010000358.1 coordinate 2,553, forward strand.
CATATACATCTTTACCCGTATCGCTGGTAAGACCTCTTCCCATCAATGCACCTGCAGTACTACTGTATAATGCACCACCATGACGATAAGAAATCATGAAATCAAGGGTAAATCCTTTGAAGGTAAAACCATTGATTAAACTTGTTGTGAACGCTGGATTAGGATCACCTAATTGAATAGCGTCAGGCGTACTTACTAAGTAACCGCCACCATCAACCAGCACTTTTCCTTCCGCATTTCTTCTGTAACCAATACCTTTAATCATATTAAATGGCTTACCAACGATAGCATAGTTACCTAAAGCACCACCGAAACCACTCACCTGAACTTCTTGAAGCGTTCCACCTAGGTCTAACACTAAAGGTTTATTTCTTGTGTAGTTCAAGGTAACATTCCACTGAAAATCAGGAGTTGATACAGGTGTGCCTGTTAAAGCAACCTCAACTCCTTCGTTTCTGATTTTACCAATATTGATGGTTGTTGAAGAATAACCAGTGGCAAAATCTAAAGGTGCACTAGTAATCAAATCACGTGTATCACGGCGATACACAGTAACATCAAGACCAAGTAATCCTTTTAACAATTTAGTTTCTAAACCAAACTCAAATTCCGTATGTAATTCAGGACGTAAATTAGGGTTACCCAAAGAATTATTTACGGCATGACTTTGTACAGCGGCACCTGAAGGCAATAACCAGGCACGAGCACTTTGATCAAGAATATTTCTTGTTTGATAAGGTCTTGGGAAACCAGCAGAGGTACCTACACCCGCTCTAATTTTCAAGAAATTCAAGAAATCGCTGGATAAACCGGGAA
>JBILDL010000359.1:0-3350 GCA_044352635.1 Saprospiraceae bacterium
TTTCATCTGTTACCTTGCCGGTTATACGCTTCTGCGAGAAAACATTTGTAATCATTAAAATTAAAAAAAACGCTAACAACAGCCTTTTGAGTTTGAATACTTGCTTCATTTTATCAATTTAAATTAGGTTAAAATTCTTTTACTATACATTACATAACCCCTAATGAGTCCAAGAAGGAAATTCTTAAAACAACCCCTTTTTTAACTAAACAAAAATTTATTATTCCCAAAACAATGATAATAAAATTCTTTATAAAGAACTAAGCACACTAGCAAAATTTTTATAACTAAAACAAATTTTAAAGAAAATAAATCAGTATTCATTCGGCGACCGATTCAAAGCCCGTACTTCAAAGCCCAAATGAAAAAGATATAACCTGAATTAGGATTTACATTTTGCAAAAAATTTACTTTTTACGATACAGTGGATATGTAAAAACAAAAAAAATGAGGTTTTAAACACAGAAAAGTTTTAGCGCAAATTTTGAGTCCTTTTTGATAAGACATTCGAAATATGTTTATTAAGTTTTTTATTTTTTTTCCACATATTAAAGTTATTTCTCTTCGTTTTGAAGGAAATTAATTTTACTTACCCAAAATGCTCCTATATATTAGTATTATAATTTTTTAGATCCTGTTGTTTTCAAAGGATTCAGAAAATTTTCTTTAACTTATTAGAAGTTAATAAGTTATAAGAATAAAATAAAATGACCAGATATTGCAGGCAAATTCAGTACTTTTATATTTTGGATGTGAGAACCAACCTGTTTAACCAGACCTTTGACCAGAGTCCTTTAAAGCTTTTGAACTATGAAAACAAGCCTGAATTTTAAAAAAGATTCTTTTTTCATTTGGTTTTGTACCGCGCTGTTAATCAGCGGATGTGTCGGATTAAAAAACCGCGGGGAATCATCATCGTGGCATTCTTTATTTAATGGAAAAGACATAAATGACTGGACGGTAAAAATACATCATCATGAGGTGGGTGATAATTATGGGCAAACTTTTCGGGTGGAAGACAAGATGATTCGGGTCAGATATGACCAATACGATACCTTTAACAACCGGTATGGTCACCTTTATCATAATACCCCTTATGCTCATTTTCATTTAAAAATGGAGTACCGGTTTGCGGAACCCTGGCGAAAAGATGCCCCAGGATATACAGAGTTAAACAGTGGTATTATGTTTCATTCACAGGATCCACGGACTATGAGAAAGGAGCAAGACTGGCCTATCAGCGTGGAAATGCAGTTCTTAGCCCAACTGGCCGATGGAAAACCGCGACCCACCGGTAATATGTGTTCTCCTGGTACTGATGTGGTGTATAACGGAAAAATAGATCCCCGTCATTGTATCAATTCAAGCTCTAAAACTTATCCAAAAGACGAATGGATCAAAGCGGAATTAATCGTACGGGGCAGTGAAATGGTGACCCATATCATTAATGGAGATACCGTTTTGAGATATACAAACCCACAAATAGGAGGTGGCGTAGCCAATAATTACGATCCCGAAATAAAAATAGATGGCAAATTGCTGGACAGCGGATTCATTGCCTTGCAAAGTGAGGGACAACCCATTGATTTCCGCAATATAAGGATAAGGAGACTAGATAGGTAGGTTTTACGAAGATGGCAGGGCTATCCAAATGTAATAATCAAATTTACACCTTTCATGCCTGACCCCTTAGGGGTCAAATGTCTATTGTGACCATTAAGCCCCTGGCGGCACAATTTCACTTTTAATATCTATCATGAAAAAATCTAATATCCATCGGGTATAATCTTAAAAAATCAACCATTTATATCCTTTGCCATTACAAAAGCTTTTCAACCCAATCTATCATGTAGCATAAAAAAAGAGGCTATCTTTCTAGACAGCCTCCTTTTACTAAAATATTCTGTAAGAAATTTAAATTAATCCTTTTTTTCCTCGTCCTCTTTTTTCTCGGTTTCCTCCTCTTTCTTATCGTTCCAAATCTCTTTTATTTCATCTATTTTGTCTTCAATACGATCTTCAACAACTTCGGCGACTGCTTTTACGGTATCTACCATATCGGTAATAGAATCACTTAAGATAGACGTTGCGGCATCGAATAGCGATTCCTTTTCCCCTTTTACCTTTTCTCGTGCAGCATTGGCTGCAGCTATTTCATTGGCAATTTTCTCCTGAGCGGCTTTTTTCGCATCCTCTTTAAGCATTTCGTCCGCCTTCCTCTTCTCTTTTTCCTGAAGTTGCTCCATTTTACGATCTAATTCCGTTTTGGTAGCATACATTTCGGTTAATTTCTCTTTTTTAGAACGAACTCGTTCTTCAATCATCGCCACTTTTGCCTGTCTGATTTGCGCTTCGAGCTGACCGAAAGAAGTATTAACTTTTCCATTTTGGAAATTTAATTCCTCAACATCGCGCCCCACAGAACTCTCCATTTTATCGATAGCGGCCATCAAGCCCTCATATCTTTTTTGGATTCTAACCAAAGGATTATTATCGTCAGCAGTTTCAGGACCGAATCTTTTTTCCTTTAACACTTTGAAGGTAGCGTCTAATTTATCCCAAATCTTATTTCTATGGTCTCTGTTTAATTTGACCTCTCTGATTTTTTTCTGAATATCTTTTAGTTCATCAAAGAGAGGTTGTAAACGAATGCCTTCGCGCACTTTATTTTCAATATCACCTAATTTAGCAACGATGTCTTCGTAAAGGGTCTTTGAAGTACGGTCAAATTCCTCATCCAGTTTACCTCTTAAATCCTTCAATTTACCGAACAACTCATTCGTTTCTTGTCTTAGGTGTTCGCTGTGCTCTCTAAAAAGACTTTTATCACGTGCTTGTTCCTGCACACGATCCCAAAAGCTTTTCAGCTCATCCCACATGTTTTTATCAAAATGAAGGGCACGCTCTACTTTATCTTTAAACTCATTTAATTCTGACTGATAAGAACGGAAGAGTCTGGAGGAAAGAATAGAAAAATTCCATTCTGCCTGCGCTCTGGTAACGAGATCCATTTTTTCAGCGGTAATACCTGCCGGCAAAATACTGCCTGTGACCGTTAATTCTACGAGTGTAGAAGTGAATCCCTCAGGAAAGTCAACCGTTTTGCCATCCCGCCAATCTTTAGTTAGCGTTTGGTTAAACTCTTCAGAGACCAAAGCTTCTGGAAAGGAAATGACATTAACTTTACCCTCTTCCGCTAATAATTCCAGAGCAAGAAGCAATTTCTCTGAATTTTCATTTTTACCCCAAAAAACAATTCTATTCTTCATGATGTGTACCAGTTTTCTGAATCTAAACTAAAGTGAGTATGAATAATGTTTAAAAATACAATAAGTTCATTAAAAACAACC
>JBILDL010000360.1:0-3349 GCA_044352635.1 Saprospiraceae bacterium
ATCCTGAAAAAACAGGTTTTGCCCATCTTTTCGAGCATTTAATGTTTGGGGGATCTGTAAATATTCCTGATTATGATGGGGTTATGCAAAGAGCTGGAGGGGAAAATAATGCATATACCAATCATGATTATACCCATTTTTTCACTACACTGCCAGCCAAAAATATTGAAACTGCATTATGGTTAGAATCTGACAGGATGTTAGAGTTAATGCTTCAAAAAGAGGTCCTTGATGTGCAAAAAAAAGTAGTGGTTGAAGAATTTTATGAAACCTGTCTTAATCTGCCTTATGGCGATGTATGGCATGAATTATCTGCATTAAATTATGAAAAACACCCTTATAAATGGCCAACTATTGGGGTACATCCAAGTCACATTGAAAAAGCCAATTTAACCGACGTTAAAAAATTTTACAATAAATATTATCATCCGGGTAATGCCATATTGGTTATAGCTGGACCTATTTCTATAAAAAGGATGAAGGAATTGGCCATGAAATGGTTTAATGATATTCCATCTGGCAAAACTATTAAAAAGAATTATACCTCAGAACCCCCAAAGAAAGAAGCAAGGCGTAAACAAAGTCAAGCTGAAGTTCCCGTTGATGCCATATATATGACCTTTCCATGTCCCGCACGGGCGGATAAAGCATTTTATGCTGTTGATTTGCTAAGTGATATATTCAGTAATGGTCCATCGTCCAGATTAATACACCGGTTAACCCGGGAAAACAAATATTTTAACCAAATTGATTGTTACGTTACGGGTGATTTTGATCCGGGCCTTATTGTATTTGAAGGAAGACCTACGGAAAAAATTTCTTTACAGGATGCCGAGGAAATTATAAGTAAGGAGATAAATGAACTTAAAAACCAGTTGATTGAATCCGCTGAACTACAGAAATGGAAAAACAAAGCTGAAAGTACCTTAGTACTTTCAGAAATGGGTATTCAATCTAAATCGATGAACTTAGGCTTTTTCGAAGCTTTGGGAAACGCCGATTTGATGAATGCGGAGTCAGAGATATACCAATCTTTAACCGCCGAAGAAATCCAACAGGCGGCAAAGGTATGGCTAAGAGATGATCAAAAATCAGTACTGACTTACAAGGGAAAATAAAAACTTCCGTTTAATTCCCTCCCTGAGTAGATTTTTCAGTAAAGATTTCTGCCAGTTTTCTTTCTAGTTCCGCACCCCTTAAATCCCTGGCGATAATCATACCATTGGGATCCACCAAAAACGTTTTTGGAATAGCTGAAATTTCATATAATTTACTCACCTCATTGGACCAGCCTTTTAAGTCACTGGTATGTTTCCAGGTAAGTTGATCTGCCTGAATAGCCTGTAACCAACGCTCTCTATTTTGATCAAGGCTGATACCCAATATCTCAAATCCTTTGGTTTTATATTTATTATATAACTTAACCACATTAGGATTTTCCTTTCTGCAAGGCCCACACCAGGATGCCCAAAAATCAAGTAACACATATTTTCCTTTAAAATCAGAAAGTTTAACTGGTGTACCCTCCGGAGAAACCTGGGTAAATTCAGGTGCTTTTGCTCCCTCCATTAAACGCATCGTTCTTTCCAACATTTCAGAAATTTCCATTGCAGCGTCAGGCGCTTTGTCTTGATACTCTGTAACGAATCTTTTACCATATTTTGCCAATAAAGGGTGTTTAAGAGATTGCATTACTGCAATGGTTGCACCTAAACATTGCATGCGGGCATGAGAACCTTCTGGAATTTTACTAATAATATTCTCAATAAAATATTCCACCTGGTTTTCTACTACGCCAGCATTTACCATAACATTCACATAAGTTCTAAAGGTTTCGTACAACCAAATCAAGTGATTATAGCCAGGATCTGAGAAATCAACTTTCGCAAAAAATTCATTTAGAAAATAACTTAACTCGTCAGGATAACGATTATCCTTATTGTTTAATTGATAACTTTGGTAAGCATTCAAAGCCATCACTCTATACTGAAAAGGATTTACCACCTTTAGGGAATCCAATAATCTAAGTTTTTTAGCATCTAAGCCAGCCAGCTGATTTACCAACTGGTTTTGATTTGCGGGATTTCCTTCACTTAAGCCCCTTAAAATTTCACCCATTTCGTTATTGAGGCCTCCAATGATATTCTTCAGATTATTATATCCATCATTTTCCTTTGAATTTGAAATGACTGCTGTACCCATACTTTCAGAATTACCGGTTATTTCAACCTTATCTTCCTGCCCGAGAATGACAGGAATAACCTGATCGGAATTTTGACCAATATAAAACATTCTTGGAGTTTGCCGGGGAACATCCATAACAAATTGTCCTGGTGTCTGAGCAGTTACACTATGCTTTGGTGAAAACCCAAAACCGTTAAATTCATATAAAAAAAGAGAATTACCCCCACCGCTTAGATTACATATTACTTGAATAGTAGATTGACCCGTTAGTCCCGTCTGCAAAAGAGCGAACATAATCAAAAAAACGAACCCTGATAATTTACGCATGCTTGAAAATTTTTACAAATATAAACTAAATTTATTTTAGTATAAAACTAAGTGTTGTTATGAAAGTTCTATACCAATAAAACATTATTTAGGAAATGATTATTATATTGTTATCAAAATTTATTAAACATGATTTATCGCAGTTTTAACACCGCAGGAAAATTTCCCTTTTTGGGTTTATTGATAATGGGTTTGTTCTTATTCATAATTTTTCTTTTTCTCAGGGCACTCTTCATTTTGTTGTATTATTTAACCCCTGTACTCTTTATATTGATATTAGTTTTTGATGCCAAAGTGATACTCCATCATATAAAATATTTGGGAAGAAAAATCAAGGATAATCCTATTTCTGGTTTGATTCAAACTGGTTTATCTATACTATTTCTTCCCATTGTATTGGTTTATTTGTTATTCCAGGCGCTAATAAACAGACAATTTAAAAAGAACCAAATGAACACTGGGAATAATCAAACGAGTGATTGGGCAGATTTTGAGGAGCTGGAAAGTCAAATACCTATAAAAAAAGCTGATCCAAGAGACTTAGTGTAATGTTTTTTGTGGGTATTGTTCTTAGTTTGGTTTTAGGTTTTTCTTATTTATATAATGTCGTCAGCTATCTAAAAAACTGGCGTAACTTAAAATTTTTACCTGGTAGAAATAATCTGGATAATAGACCTTTTATCTCCGTTGTTGTGGCAGCGCGAGATGAGGAAAAGAATATATCACACTGCATTCAAAGTTTACTTAATCAAGACTATCCTCTCGATAAATATGAGATTATAATTGTTGATGATTTTTCTACGGATAAAACAGCCGAATTAATTAAAAAATTTGAAGC
>JBILDL010000361.1:0-3335 GCA_044352635.1 Saprospiraceae bacterium
GTTTGACACACCCACATTGGCTGTTAATAAATGTGGGGTAATAAAAGGAATTCTATCTCCCCGATTTATTCTACCTGTTCCCCAATCACCGCCTCCATTAATAAAGGTTTCTTGAAATCTCGCGTCGGTGAAGGTATATGCCAGGCTTACAGGAAAGCTTAAACCAGACGGATTATTCTTATTGGAAAGTAAGTTGCCTTCAAAACTAATCTCAATCCCCTGAATATGTGCGTTTCCAGCATTGAACATGTCACCTGTGCCTGCACCTCCACCTGACATATTATCAGAACCTAAAATATTGGAATAGTTATTAAAGAATCCAACAACTTGTGCAGTATATCCATTTTTTTCAAAATGATACCCCAATTCGTAATTTATGGAGGTTTCCATTCTCGCCTGACCGCTCGTTGCTGTGAAAGAAGGCATACCAGGAGGAGAAAATCCTTTATGAATGCCACCAAGCAAATTCATGTTTTCGTTCAACCAATAATGCAGGCCAATGCCGGGTAAAATAACGGTTAATTGGTTTTTTGCAGATCTAAGAACCGTGCCTAAACGGGCATTATCAGCCGTTCCATAATTTTGAAAATCAAAGTTTATATTTTCATACCTTACGCCAGGGCTTACTTTCAGACGCTTGAAACTTATATCGTAATTTAGAAAAGTAGCCAAACTTTGCGCATTTCTAATTTGATTTTCCTGATTTCCTTTTATTCCAGCCGCAGATAAAATCATGGTTCCGTTGGTCATATTGTAAGCTGAACGCGTCGCAAACCTGTCCGCCTGATCCAGGTGATAACGCATACCGAATTGTATTTTATGAGTCCAGTCATTTTTAACAAATAAATATTGCGCATTGGTTTGGACACCTTTTGAGAAAAAATTTCTTTCTGCACTTTGGTAGTCAATAGCGCCGTTAGCATTTCCAGTCATAACCTGATAAGCATTGGCTAAAGAGGCTGGGTTTTGTAAAATATTGTTTAGCGACTGTCCAGCAATAGAATTCACCCTGGCCCAATCTCTATAAGTAAATGAATAGTAAGCTGTTGTATGAAATTTTAATCCTGCCAGAGGTGAAATAGTATGCGTCAGAGAAAGATGATTATGATTCATATCTAATATATCTTTTTGTGTTGCAGCATACCTGCTTAGCCTGTTTGTTTGAAAATCTTCATAAGTTAATCCAAGATAAGTTTCATTGCCATCTTCTACGCTGGCCACCATTTTCAACATAACAGACTGAGCAATTTTTGCATCTTCATCGGTGTGCCAACGAATTTTACCCATCACATCTCTTCGGTCGAAACCTGTATTTTTTCCATTCGGTAAAATTTTAAATCCATTTGAAGCAATACGGTTAATTTCGAAAACATAATCAATATTTTTACGGGAATCACCAACCCAAATTCTCTGCATGTTCGTTCCAAAACTTCCCAGTCCCACTTGAGCAAAGCCTTTGAAGGTATTAGGAATAACCGTAGAAAGAAGATTAATGGCCCCTCCAACGGTGTATGGACCATATTTAATTTGGCTGCTCCCTTTCAATACTTCAATCCCTTGCATCCGCGAAAAAGTAGGGAAATAATACGCGGCAGGGTCAGCATAAGGTGCTGGTGCAATAAGGATGCCGTCTTCCATGAGAGTAATTTTTGCACTTCTGTTGACGGGGGTACCTCGCAAACCTATATTAGGCCTTAAGCCAAATCCTTCCTCGTCTCTAACATTAACACCAGGAACAATACGAAGCACATTATTCACATTGGGCTGATTCAGCTTCTCTATTTTTAAAATGTTGATGTACTGACCAGAACCCGAAATATATTTTGCTCTGTCTCCAACAATGACTACAGGATCAAGCTCTTGATTTTTTATAGTGTCTTGGTTAGGCGCTTGACTAAATAAGTTTAGACTATAAAAGAGTACTAGATGTAAGAAACCTTTTTTCATGGCGTTTTTTTAAAAAAGAGAAAATTCTCTGATTGTTTATTTAGACTTAATCTTAATAAACGCAAATATAGGTAGTTTTAAGCCGGAAAATCAATAGTAAAATCAATTATTTTTCAAAAAATATGAGGGTAGTAATTTGTACCTAATGTTTGGTATGGTGGGATAAAATGTTTAGGAAAAGTAGAAGGTTTCATTAGAATCATTACCTTCGTTAATTATTTCCCATATTATTTTTTCTACATGGCTTTGATGGGTAAAACGGTACTTAAAGACAAAGAAGAACTCAAAAAATGGGCCATCAGGTCTGTTATCTGGGGAGTCTCGGGTCTCATTATTTTCCTATCCTTGATTTATCTGGGTATTTTTGGCCCAATTCCTAATTACGCGGAATTAAAAGGTATTAAACAAGCTAATTCATCAGAGCTAATTAGCATTGATGGAAAAGTTTTGGGTCGGTATTATGTAGAAAATAGGGTGGATGTTCAATTTTCAGAAATTCCCCCTTATTTAATCCATGCCTTACTGGCTACAGAAGATACTCGCTTTTTTGAACATAAGGGAGTAGATATCAGAGCGCTTTTCAGGGTGTTTTTCAAGTCTATTCTCTTAATGAATGAATCGTCTGGAGGAGGGAGTACCTTAAGTCAGCAGTTGGCGAAAAATTTGTTCCCACGTAAATCCTATTGGCTGGCCAGCATGCCTGTCAATAAGTTCCGAGAAATGATTACGGCCCAGCGACTGGAAAAAATTTATACAAAGGAAGAACTTTTGAATTTATATCTGAATACCGTTCCCTTTGGAGGTACTATTTATGGCATAAATGTGGCATCACAGACATTTTATGGAAAAAAACCTGCCAGCCTGAATATAGCGGAGGCTGCTTTATTGGTTGGTATGCTCAAAGGGCCAAGTTTGTACAACCCTGTTAATCATCCAGAAAGAGCCCTCAACCGGCGAAATACTGTGTTGTCACAAATGGTCAAATACAACTATTTGACCGAAACGGCATACCAGAAATTGAGTAGAACATCATTGAATCTCAGATACAATCCTCAAGGTAGAAATGCTGGTCTTGCTTCCTATTTCAGAGAATATATCAGACCTGAATTGGAACAAATAGTAGGAAATATAAAGAAAAAAGATGGTAATTATTACAGCCTTTATACCGATGGATTGAGGATTTATACAACGGTCGATTATTATTTGCAGTTATTCTCAGAGCAGGCAGTCAAAGAACAAATGCCGCAAATTCAGGCTGGTTTTTTTAGAGAATGGCGTAACGGTAAGCCTTGGGGTAATGATGCCTTTTTGTGGAGTATAGTAAAGCAGACAGATAGATATAAACAATTACTTAACGCCGGGGCTACTCAGGAAGAAATTGAGGAGAA
>JBILDL010000027.1:0-11155 GCA_044352635.1 Saprospiraceae bacterium
TCTTATCCTTCTATTTATATTCAGTGTAACAATAGCTACTCATTTATTTTCATTCAATGCAAATAGATCACTGCTCTTGTCAGTTGAAATGGATAGTTTAAAAGATTTAATATCAAAGGATGTTGTTCTAAGCCCAAAGGGAAATGTTCTTATCTGGATGAATTCGGAGTGTCCGATTTGTAATAAGTATCCTAATATCTGGAAAAAATTAGCAATAGAATTTCCTGAGTTTACCTTTATTGGGGTATTCACTTCGTATGAAGACAGAAAAATGGCAAAGGGTTTTATGAAAAAATATAAAATCCCATTCCAGTGGTTTATAGATAAAGAGAATGATCTGGCAAATTATTTAAGCGTTAATATTACTCCTGAGGTTTTGTTTTTTAATGCCGATACTGAAATTGTTTACCGTGGTGCTACCGATGATTGGTTTTATGCCTTGGGGAAAACAAAGACAATATCACAGCATCTATATTTGAAGAATGCGTTAACGGCTCAATTGAATAATCAACCTTTATTGATTTTTAAAACGGATCCTATCGGTTGCATTTTTAACTGATCAACTCCCTTTTTCTTTTAAAATGCCACAATACATTATTTCAACGTTTCTTTGACTGTCTAAAATAAAATAATCAGAATAAATAAATATTATTTAGTTAATTTTAAAATAATAGTTCTTTGTCCGGTAAGTGGAAAAGTAACTTATAGCTTTTTGTAAATTATTATTTCAATATGTTTGGGTCACTGCATTTAAATATTTTTTTGGTATTGGTATTTTTAATCGTTGGGAATGATGGGTTCTGCTCAGATTCGTTAACTTATTTCATTGACATCAAGCCAATTATCGATGAACATTGCACTGGCTGCCATAGGAAAGGTCAAACGGCACCTTTTTCATTGGAAAGTTATGAAGATGTAAAAAAAAGAGCAAGCATGGTTGAAATGGTGGTTGAGTCTAAATATATGCCTCCCTGGCACGCCGATACTTTATTCAGAACTTTCCATAATCAACGGGCCTTATCAGAAGAATCGTTAAATAAAATACTTACATGGATTAAAAGTGGGGCAGCGGAAGGTTTACCTCAAAAAAAGGGAGCGGTGAATGTTTTTAATTGGCCTTCTCCGGATAAAATCGTTGCTTTTCAAAAACCATTTATCATACCGGGAGATAACGAGGAACAATATAGATTTTTTGTTATTCCTGTGGATAATCCAACACCCATATATTTGCGTGGTGTTGGCTTTGTGCCCAAAAACAAAACGTTGGCTCACCACAGCAGGATAATGATTGATACAACTAAAAGAATTAGGCCTTTCGATGCTGCTTCTGTATGGCAGGCTGGCCCACAATTGGAAAAAATGAATATTCCTCTGGCCAATTCATTTTGGACTGGGTGGGTTCCCGGCAATTTTCCTCTTTTTTACCCCGATGGTGTGGCAAAGGTACTTCCTGCTAATGCAGATTTAGTGGTAAATATGCATTATGCTCCATCTGCAAAGGAAGAAACCGATCAATCTGAAATTCATCTTTATTATGCTAAAGGAAAGCCAAGAAGAATTATTGAAACCTTAGTTTTTGATGAAACCTGGGTGACGAATAAACCGTTTGAATTTCAACCCGATACCGTTATTACTTTCTATATGAGGTCGCCTGTTTTACCAGTTGATTTATCATTATTAAGTGTTTTGCCCCACATGCATCTACTCGGGAAATCATTTAAATCGTTTGCAATTACGCCCGACGGTGATATGATACCGCTAATACATATTCCGGAATGGGATTTTAATTGGCAGCAAACCTATCAGTTCAATAATTTGCTCAAAATCCCTCGCGGTTCGGTTATTTATGCGGAGGCAACGTTTGATAACACAAAAAATAACCCTAAAAACCCTTATTTTCCACCTGCAAAAGTAAGGTATGGATGGGGGACCAAAGATGAGATGATGAACCTGATTTTTGAATATCTTTTATATGAACCAGGTGATGAGTATTTGGATTTTTATGCATCGGAACATTAAATTTAAATCATGAAAAAACTAATTTTTATTATTTGTTGCTTTATTCCTTTTATGATGTTTTCTCAAGAGGAGTTGTATCAAACGACGCGGGATGAATTTAATTATGGTGAATTCAGACCTAATAATTCAGCACCCATTTATGGTATAGCAGAAAAGCCGGGAAAATTAATGGGCAATATATATTTGGATTCGATTTTCAGAAGTTCATCGGTGGTATTTTTTAAGGAAATAGTTAAACGATATGATCCAAACGCGTCTGATTCAATAGCAGGCTACAAACTACGAATTAATTTACTTGAAAAATTAGTGGAGTTTAAAATGAATGGGGGTATTAAGGGAGTTGATAATAAGGCTATAAAAAAAATTCAAACGTTTGATCCGGCAGGTAATACTCTTAAAACTTATATCAATGGCCAATCGCTCGGTATTTCAGTAGGAGAAGATCACTTTTATGATTTGGTTTATGACGGTCTTTTTGTTAAAGTAGTATCTCTTTCAGTTCTTAAAAAAAAGGAACCTACGTATCACGTTGCCTTATCTATTGGAGACAAAAATGCTTATTACTACTTAAAAACAACCTATTATGCCAAAATTGAGCATGGAAACTGGATTGAAATACAGAATAATAAAAATGCCTGGTTAGATTTAACTGGCTCAAGGGCAAAAGTGATGTCAAGCTATCTTCAACAAAATCAACTTAATCTAAAATTAACATCAGATTTGAGACAATTTTTTCAATATTTTGATAAAATAATGGTTGAATAAAAAGGAATAAACTTGACTGCATTCGTTTTATTTTGTAAATTAAGGTTTCATTCATTCAATGGGTATGATAGACGGGAAGGACACCTACGCAGCAATGTTTCTGAATTATCTTGAAAGAGAAAGAAGAGTTCCTTTAGAAACTTTAAGAGGGTATGGTGATGATGTAGATTATTTCAAAGCATTTTTAGACCGTCAACTGGTAGAATATAGCTGGGCCTCTGTAGATACTGAAATAATAAGAGCCTGGGTAGTATCGATGGCGGGCAAAGGTAATAAACCTTCTGTAATCAGAAGAAGGATTGCAGGTATCAGAGCTTTCTTTAGGTTTCTACAACGAATAGGAAAAGTGGCTGTGAACCCAGCACTTCGCTTACCATTACCCAAAGTTCCCAAAAGGCTTCCACGGTTTATCTCTGTCGAAGGGATGGAAAAACTAGGTTCGGGGCATTTATTTCCATCTGATTTTAGTGGACACCGGGATCGGTTGATATTGGAATTATTATACGGAACTGGCATGAGAAGAGCGGAGGTAGCTAATCTTAAAGAATCTGATATTCAATGGGATAGAAAAGAAATTAACGTGTTGGGGAAAGGAGGAAAAAGTAGAGTAATTCCTGTGGTGAGTTCGTTATATAGTTTGTTGACAAAATATAGAGAGGAGAGAAACACCTTATTTGAGAAAGGAGCGGTTACATTTTTTGTAACTGATAAAGGTAGAGATATTTACACGCGATTTGTTTATGCTGTGAGTATTCGGTACTTAGGAATGGTAACGAGTATAGAGAACAAAGGGCCTCATTTGTTGCGACATACTTTTGCTACTCATTTAATGAGTAACGGAGCAGATATTCAAGCAGTAAAAGCACTGTTAGGGCATTCTAGTCTGGCTGCCACCCAGGTATATATGCATAACTCTGCAGAACGTTTAAAAAAAATATATAATCAGGCACATCCCAAAGCACAGCGTAAAAGGCCGGATGATAACGGCTAGACAAAAATCACTTTATTCATTTTTTAAAAAAATCACTATGAGTATTGACATGCAAGCGGTTTCCTTTCGTGCGGACCAAAAATTAAAGTTGTTCATTGAGAATCGTGTTGAGAAATTGAATCTTTTTTTTGGCAGAATTATTCGTACTCAAGTTTTGTTGAAACTTGAAAATGCCGGACAGGTAAAAGAAAAAGTAGTAGAGGTAAGTGTACATGTGCCTGGAGAAGTGTTGTTTGTGAAATCGAGTAAGATGTCATTTGAGGCTGCCACTGATGAAGCAATAGATTCATTGAGACGTAAAATTGAGCGATATAAAAGCCGCAGAAAATAAATTGATATTTTTTTTTGAAATCCTTTGGATTAGTTACAAAGACTATTTATCTTTGCCTCGCTTTCGGGAAAGGCTTTAGAAGTAAAGTGTGAAAGTAAATAGTCAGCCAGCATAGCTCAGTTGGTAGAGCAGCTGATTTGTAATCAGCTGGTCGGGGGTTCGAGTCCCTCTGCTGGCTCTTATAAATTTACTTTAAAGAAGTAAGTTCATTTGAAATTATCTTCTTAAATGGAGAATTGGGGGTGCGCCGGAGCTGGAGAGCCGGGCCAGACTGTAAATCTGGTGACTATGTCTGAATAGGTTCGATTCCTATCACCCCCACAACTTAAATGTATCATTTTTGGTACATTTATTTTGTGTTAAGCGGGTGTAGCTCAGTTGGTAGAGCATCAGCCTTCCAAGCTGAGGGTCGAGGGTTCGAGTCTCTTCGCCCGCTCTTTATGTTTTATAACTCCGACAATAACAGCCGATGTAGCTCAGGGGTAGAGCACTTCCATGGTAAGGAAGGGGTCAGGGGTTCAATTCCCCTCATTGGCTCTAGTATTCCGGAGATTTTTCTTGTTTAATGAATTAATATTTTAAAAATCAAAACTGATGGCTAAAGGTACATTCGAAAGGAATAAACCACACGTTAACATTGGTACTATCGGTCACGTAGATCATGGCAAAACAACCTTGACTGCCGCGATAAGTTATGTCCTTTCAAAAGATGGTCTCGCGGAAAAAAGGTCGTATGACTCAATCGATGCTGCTCCAGAAGAAAAGGAGCGTGGTATTACAATTAATACTGCTCACGTTGAGTATGAAACGGTTAATAGACACTACGCTCACGTAGATTGTCCTGGTCACGCGGATTATGTAAAAAACATGGTTACGGGTGCAGCTCAAATGGATGGAGCTATTATCGTTGTTGCAGCTACTGATGGTCCTATGCCTCAAACGCGGGAACATATCCTTCTTGCCCGTCAGGTAGGTGTACCAAAATTAGTTGTTTTCATGAACAAAGTGGACATCGTTGAAGATCCAGAGATGTTAGAGCTTGTTGAAATGGAGGTTCGTGAATTACTTGATACCTATGGTTTTGATGGTGATAGCGCTTCTGTAATTCAAGGCTCTGCATTGAAAGCTTTAGAAGATGATCCTTATTATGTTGGCAAAATCAAGGAATTGATGGACGCCGTAGATAATGATATACCAAATCCAGTCCGTCTGACTGATAAGCCTTTCTTAATGCCTATCGAAGATGTATTCTCTATCACAGGTCGTGGTACAGTAGCTACTGGTCGTATCGAAAGGGGTGTTATCAACGTCGGTAATCCTGTCGAAATCGTAGGTATGATGGACAAGGAAGACAAAGCACTAACTTCGGTTTGTACAGGTGTCGAAATGTTCCGTAAATTATTGGATAGAGGTGAAGCAGGTGATAATGCTGGTTTATTATTAAGAGGTATTGAAAAATCTCAGATTCGTCGTGGAATGGTTATCTGTGCCCCAGGTTCAGTAAAACCACATATTCGTTTCAAATGTGAGACTTATGTATTAAGTAAAGATGAAGGTGGTCGTCATACTCCATTCTTTAACGGATACCGCCCTCAGTTCTATTTCCGTACAACAGATGTCACTGGTGATGTTAAGTTACCAGAGGGTGTTGAGATGGTAATGCCAGGTGATAACGTTTCTTTAGAAGTTACACTACTTAACCCTATCGCAATGGAAAAAGGATTACGTTTCGCTATCCGCGAAGGTGGTCGTACCGTTGGTGCTGGTCAGGTTACTGAAATATTAGAATAAATCCCTTTGGGAAATTAATAAAAGTTAGGTTTCAGTAATGAAACCTAACTCTTGTTTTACGGGCGTAGCTCAACTGGTAGAGCGACGGTCTCCAAAACCGTAGGCTGGGGGTTCAAGTCCTCCCGCCCGTGCTGCTTAAAATATTATTATTATGGAATCATTGAAACTATATCTCAGAGAAAGTTACGACGAACTGGTTAATAAGGTTACGTGGCCTTCTTGGGTAAGCCTTCAGGAAAATGCTATTCTTGTGGTAGTAGCTAGCCTCTTGTTGGCTCTTATCGTTTTTGTAATGGATGTTTTTTCGAGTACCTTACTTGATTTAATTTACGGACTCTAATTATCGTTATCCAATACACTGTAAATGTCCGAAGAAAAAAGGTGGTATTCTCTCCGCGTGATAAGTGGAAAAGAACGAAAAATAAAGGAGCGTCTGGATACAGAAATTCAGCGTAATGATTGGTCGGGTTTTATTTTTCAAGTGGTTGTTCCTCTTGAAAAAGTATATAAGATTAGAAATGGGAAAAAAGTGGTCTCGGAGAGAAATATTCTCCCAGGCTACATTCTTATTGAAGCCACAGAGGGAAAACTCTCAGGTGATGTAGTCACTGGTGTTCAAAATCTTCAAAATGTTATTCATTTCTTAGGTAAAAATACGCCTATTCCTATGCGGGAAGCCGAGGCTAATAGGTTGCTTGGAAAAGTTGATGAATCTCAAGAATCTGCTGAAGCACTCATTGAACCTTTCATTGTTGGTGAAACAATTAAAATTGTTGACGGCCCTTTCACCGAATTCGTCGGTGATATTCAAGAAATAAATGAGGATAAAAAGAAACTTAAAGTTATTGTCAAAATATTTGGCAGAGGAACCGAAGTTGAGTTGAATTTCATGCAGGTTGAAAAAACCAGTTGATTTTTTTATATAAGTACTGAGTATTCAATTTTGTTCTTCCTGGTGTGAGCCACGAAGGCGCTTCCAAAAGGGGATATGAGGTTCTAAAAATGTAGTGATATGGCAAAGGAAATAGGATTTTTAATTAAATTACAGGTAAAAGGCGGGCAAGCTAATCCAGCGCCTCCAATCGGTCCTGCCTTAGGTTCTAAGGGCGTAAATATTATGGAGTTTTGCAAGCGTTTCAATGCTGCAACACAAGATAAAATGGGACAAATTCTTCCAACCGTTATTTCGGTGTATAAAGACAAGTCTTTTGATTTTATCATCAAAACACCACCTGTGGCCATTCAATTGATTGAAGCAACCAAGGCGAAGAAGGGATCTGCCCAACCAAATAGAAATAAAATTGGTTCCGTTTCATGGGATCAAATAAAAACTATTGCGGAAATCAAGATGCCTGATTTAAATTGCTTTGAGATTCATTCTGCAATGAAGATGGTTGCTGGAACAGCAAGAAGTATGGGTATTACCGTAAGCGGTGATGCTCCATGGTCCACAGTAGAAAATTAATTTTTAATGTAGGGAGTTTATGCCTAAGGGTATAAATGATATTACCTCAAAATTGTTCTATATGACTAAAGTAGGAAAAAAAAGAGCCCTGGTAGATGCAAAGGTTAATCGCGAGAAGTTGTACACACTTGACGAAGCATTCGTGTTAGTGAAAGAAGTTAACACAACTAAATTCGATGCCTCGGTTGATATTCATGCTCGATTGGGTGTTGATCCCAGGAAACCAGATCAATCTCTGCGTGGTACAGTAAGTTTGCCTCACGGAACAGGTAAGACGAAGAAGGTAGCTGTTTTTTGTACCCCTGACAAGGTACAGGAAGCGCTTGATGCTGGAGCTGATTATGCAGGATTGGAGGAACTTATCCAAAAAGTTATGGGTGGTTGGACCGATGTTGACGTGGTTATAGCAACACCTCAGGTAATGGCGCAGGTAGGTCGCTTAGGTAGAATATTAGGTCCAAGAAACCTTATGCCTAACCCTAAAACTGGTACTGTTACTATGAATGTAGGTGAAGCAGTAGCTGATGTGAAATCAGGTAAGATCTCCTTTAGGGTAGATAAATATGGTATTATTCACGCATCTATTGGTAGAGTATCTTTTACCGCCGATAAGTTGACAGAAAACGCCAATGAGCTTCTTTCTACCTTACTTCGTATGAAGCCTTCCAGTGCAAAAGGTATCTACATGAAATCAATCACCGTAGCGAGTACGATGAGCCCAGGTATTAAGGTTGACCCTAAAGTCGTTCGCTAATCATTAAAGTTAATCGGAAATGACCAAACAGGAAAAAACAGCGGTAATTGAAGAGTTAAAAGGTGTATTTGCTAATTTAGATTTTTTCTACATTACAGACGCATCTACTTTATCCGTTGAAAAAATTAATAATTTCAGAAGATTGTGTTTTGAAAGAGGAGTTCAAATGAGGGTTATAAAAAATACCCTCATCCGCAAAGCACTTGAATCTGCTGCCTCAGAAAAAAATTATGAGGCAATCTTTGGTGAATTAAAAGGACCAACAGCTGTTCTCTATGCTGAGGGCGCTGCTAATATTCCAGCCAAAGTTTTAAAGGAATTTCGTGCTGGAAACGATAGACCACTTCTAAAAGCTGCCTATATTGATACTGCCGTGTTTATCGGTGATAGTCAATTAGATGCACTAACTAAGCTAAAGTCGAAAGAACAGTTGCTTGGAGAAGTTATCGGTCTATTACAGTCACCAGCAAGAAATGTTATCAGTGCTCTTCAATCTGGTGGTCAAACGATTGCCGGTTTGGTGAAAACACTGCAGGAGCGCGCTTAATTCAGCGCATTCCCCCTAGGTTAGGCTTCCAAGCTAACCCGCACATAAAATTATTATTTAATCTTAAAACGAAACACAATGGCGGATTTGAAAGCTTTTGCGGAACAGCTTGTCAATCTGACGGTTAAAGAAGTCAATGAACTTGCTGCTATTTTAAAGGATGAATATGGTATAGAACCAGCAGCTGCTGCTGTAGCTATGGCTGCTCCTTCAGGTGGTGATTCAGGTGCTGCTGCTCCTGCAGAGCAAACTTCTTTTGACGTTATTTTAGCTTCCGGCGGAGCTGCGAAACTACAAGTAGTTAAAGAAGTTAAGACTTTACTTAATTTGGGCTTGAAAGAGGCGAAAGACCTAGTTGACGCTGCTCCTGCTCCTCTTAAAACGGGCGTTTCTAAAGAAGAGGCTGCTGAATTGAAAGAGAAACTTGAGGCCGCTGGTGCTCAAGTTGAAATTAAGTAATTATTTGCTCATTTGCGAATTTATTATGATCCAGACTTACAGTCTTGGCAATTAATGCGAAAGTGTCTTTGTGGCTTAGCGATGGTTTATATCGCTAAGCCTCTAGGCATTTTTCTGTGAAGGAAGTGTTTTACTGTTGATGGCCGTTTTAAACTTTATTGTCTCGAATTACATTTTATCTCGTGTTGATCTAATGTTTCGTTCTTACCGAAAAATATTTTGTGCCGATGATATCCAATGGAAATGAACTCGCCCTCGAGTCAAAAAGAATAAGTTTCGGGAAAACTAAATTTCCCGCTGAGTATCCTGACTTTCTGGAGATTCAGTTAAAATCTTTTCAGGAGTTTTTTCAATTAGAAACTACTCCGGAAAACAGAATGAATGAAGGTCTTTATAAGGTCTTTAAAGAAAATTTTCCTATTTCTGACGCTAGGAGTATTTTCCAACTTGAATTCTTAGACTATTTCGTCGATCCACCTCGCTATAGCATGGAAGAATGCGTTCAGCGCGGTCTAACTTTTCATGTGCCTCTTAAGGCCAAATTAAAACTGTCGTGTAATGATGTTGAACATGTTGATTTTCAAACGATAGTACAAGATGTCTTTTTAGGTAATATTCCTTACATGACGCCTCGTGGTACCTTTGTTATCAATGGTGCTGAAAGGGTAGTTGTTTCACAGTTACATAGGTCTCCAGGTGTGTTTTTTGGCCAAAGTGTTCACCCTAATGGAACAAAAATTTACTCCGCAAGAGTCATTCCATTTAAGGGCGCCTGGATGGAATTTGCTACAGATATTAATACCGTCATGTATGCCTACATTGACAGAAAAAAGAAATTCCCTGTTACGACCCTGCTAAGGGCTATCGGTTTCGATTCTGATAAGGCTATTCTCGATATTTTTGACCTGGCTGATATTATTCCAGCCAATAGAGAAGAATTACAAAAGTCAATCGGTCGTAAATTGGCTGCCAGAGTGTTAAGGTCATGGACCGAAGATTTCGTTGATGAGGATACCGGTGAAGTGGTAACCATTGAAAGAAATGAAATTATTCTGGAAAGAGATTCTCTTCTGGATGATGATAATATAGATTTAATTTTGGAAGCTGCCTGCGATGTTGTTATTCTACAAAAAGAAGACATCGATCAGGATTATTCTATTATATATAATACCTTACAGAAAGATCCGACTTCTTCTGAAATGGAAGCGGTTCAGTATATTTACAGACAACTTAGGGGTACTGATCCTCCCGATGAGGAAACAGCGCGTGGAATCATCGATAAGTTGTTCTTTTCGGACAAAAGATACAATCTCGGGGAGGTTGGCAGATATAAAATTAACCGTAAACTTAATCTTAATGGTAGTTATGAAAGTCTGGTCCTTTCAAAGGAAGATATCATAAATATTGTTAAGTATTTAGTTAGCTTGATGAACCAGAAAGCTGAAATTGATGATATAGATCATTTAAGTAACAGAAGGGTTAGAAATGTAGGCGAGCAATTATACGCTCAGTTTGGTGTAGGTTTGGCTCGTATGGCGCGGACGATTAGAGAGCGTATGAATGTCAGAGATAATGAAGTGTTCACGCCTATTGATCTTATTAATGCCCGGACGCTTTCCTCCGTTATCAATTCTTTCTTCGGTACCAGTCAGCTTTCTCAGTTCTTGGATCAGACTAATCCTCTTTCTGAAATAACACATAAAAGAAGAATTTCGGCGCTAGGACCCGGAGGTCTGTCTCGTGAAAGAGCAGGTTTCGAGGTACGTGATGTGCATTATTCTCATTATGGTAGATTATGTACCATTGAAACACCTGAAGGTCCAAACATTGGCTTGATTTCTACCTTATGCGTTCATGCAAAGGTCAATAAAATGGGCTTTCTTGAGACTCCTTACCGCGAAGTAGTCGATGGTAAGTTGAAAATTGAAGATCATCCAATTTATTTATCGGCTGAGGGTGAAGATCTTAAACGTATTGCCCAGGCTAATGCCCGTGTTGATAATTCGGGAGCATTTACAAGAGATAGGATCAAA
>JBILDL010000362.1:0-3331 GCA_044352635.1 Saprospiraceae bacterium
AGGAGAAAAAAAATGGGGGATGCAGCCTCCTTTTTGTGATCAGTTCTTTTTTATACAAATGGCTTTTCACTACGTTCAATCTTTTTCTGCATTTCGCTCTTTAAATGAAAATATAAATGGCGTTACATTAATTGACCGACTTGAATTGGCCTATCAAATGCCTCCCACAGATTCCATTACTGGACTCATTGAGGTGACCGACGAAAACAGAGGGGTTGATTTTGGATTCCGAGATGCCATCTATATCAGTGGCAAATTGTGTTTTGCATCCCTTTTAAAATATCAGGCTTCTTTGCATTTAGCTTATTTATTTAGGGAAATGGGGGTTCATGAAAAGGTATTATTTTATAAAAATGAAGCCGAAAAAATTAAAAAATCGATTATAAAAACGTTTATCAACCAAGATGGAATGCTTCTTGCCAGTTCTGGAACGAGTGCTCAGGCCGATGTCTGGGCAACTTCTTTGGCTATACAAATTGGCGTTTTAGGCGGAAATAATCGGCTAAAAGCAGCAAAACATCTCCTTAAAGGGTATTTATCCGGAGAATTATCTCAAAAGGGTAATATTCGACACATTTTGACGTCAGATGACTTTAACGAAAATTCATCCTGGGAAAAAAGCCTCGTACCTAAAAACACCTATCAGAATGGGGCATATTGGGGAACCCCTGTTGGCTGGGTTTGTAAAGCGTTAGCTTATGTAGATCCTGATGCAGCGCAAAAATTAGCATCAGAATATATCCAGGATTTGCGCGAAGGCGATTTTAGAAAAGGGGAAAATTTTGGTGCTCCCTGGGAATGTTTTAATGGAAACGCAAAACAGAATCCTGTTTATCTAACCTCTGTAGCCGTTCCATTCTTCATTTTTAGTGAAAAATGGATAACGGACTAAAAACATAAAAATGAAAATATTAATCATTGCTGGAATAAGCTTATCGATACTTTTTACAGGTGTCGTTATCTTTTCCTTATCGAACCTAAAAGATCGTCATAAAGGTTACACTGCAGATCTGCAAATTACGGGAAACCAGACAGGAAATTTAAAAGTAGGATTTTCTGCCACACCTATTACCCCTAAAATTCTTGATAACTGGCAGGATAAAGACCGGAATTATAAATATGAACCTAAAAAAGGAGACACCTATACCGATGGCAACTGTAACGGGAAGTTTGACCCCGTTTGGATTGCAGGTTTCAGCAACAGTAAACCTGCCAATGGCGTTCATGACGATGTTTGGGTAAGAACCATGCTCATTGACGATGGCAAAACCCGTTTAGCCATAGTTATTATTGACGCTATCGGATTTATGAATGACGACGTGGTTGATGTGCGCAAAATGATACCTGCATCAGCTGGAATAACCTACACCGTCATTGCTTCTACACATACGCATGAAGGGGCTGATTTACTCGGATTATGGGGTAAAAGTCCATTTAAAAGTGGCATTAATAAAGAATATCTTGCCTATGTAAAAAAACAAATCGTCACATCGGTGGTCGAAGCTACGCTAAATATGCAGCCTGCACGACTTGAAGTTTCTCAGGATTTGTCAAGTGCAGGTCCAATGGTTAAAGACACCCGAATGCCAGAAGTATTTGATTCGGGTATGAGAATGATTAAAGCAGTTGATCGAGAAAATGGACAAACGCTTGGTTCCATCGTCGTCTGGGGTAACCATCCAGAAACCTTATGGAGCCAAAATCTGCTTATTTCCTCCGATTTCCCCCATTATCTACGCGAAGGGGTTGAAAAAGGTGTTTACAATGAAAATCAACTGGTAAAACCAGGTATTGGTGGCATTTGTATCTATGCAAACGGTTCTGTAGGTGGTTTAATGACGACACATCCCAGTTTAGCTGTAAAACACCCCTTTACAGGTGCGGAACTTTTTGAACCAACTTACGAAAAAACGGAGGCACAAGGTAATACCCTCTCTATGATTGCCTTAAATGCAATGGAAAAACCAGCAGAAATAGTAGATGCTGCTGCTATTTCACTGGTTGTGAAAACCATTCCCTTTAAAATTGATAATTCACTTTTCAAACTTGCTGCAGCCCTTGGCGTAATGAAACGCGGTACCATGGGATGGATGAAAATGAGATCGGAATTAGCCGTGATAACTATCGGCCCCATAACCTTTGTAACTATTCCTGGTGAAATATATCCCGAACTGGTTAATGGCCCTGTTGAATCACCTATTGGAAATGATTTTGGCATTCAACCTTTGGAAGTCCCCGTCATTCGTGACCTGATGCCTGGCAAATACAAGTTTATCTTAGGTTTGGCCAATGACGAAATTGGGTATATTATTCCAAAAAGCCAGTGGGATGTAAAACCACCCTTTACCTACGGCCGTGATAAGGCTCCTTATGGTGAAGTAAATTCCCTAGGTCCTGAAACTGCCGGGGTAATTCATCAAAACCTTAAGGAACTTTTTCGGAAATTGGGAACGAGATAATTGGTACTTAGTGATTGGTAATAAACCAGTTTAAAAATACGAGTACCAATTAAAGGTAAAATATTTATCTTTGTGAAAATTTTTAAAAACTATAACCTACCTTATTAATGAGTGCTATTAAATATCAGTTTAGGGAAGTGGAACAAATAAAAACAACTATTTGGCCTGACGCCAAACAGGGTTCCATTCATATTGCTCAGGTTATTGCCCAGGCCATTAAAGAAAAAGCTGCAAAGGGGGAAAATATTTTGTTGGGTCTATCCACCGGTAATTCACCCGTTCAGGTATATAAGGAATTGGTGCGAATGCATAAGGAGGATGGTCTGAGTTTTAAAAATGTCATTTCATTCAATCTCGACGAATATTATCCCATGCAGCCCGATGCTTCTCAAAGCTATGTAGCCTTTATGAAGCATCACTTATTTGATCATATTGATATTCAAAAAGAAAACATCCATATACCTGATGGCACTCTTCCTTTGGAAGAAGTTGAAGCCTATTGTATAGCGTATGATAAGAAAATAAGTGACTTAGGTGGCATCGATATTCAATTATTGGGCATTGGTAGAAATGGGCATATCGGATTCAATGAACCAGGATCATTCGAAAATTCCCCTACCCGCCTGGTTCGCCTGGATGCCACAACGAGAACTGACGCGTCAAATGATTTCGGTGGCGAAGAAAATGTTCCCTATCGGGCCATTACCTTAGGTTTGAAACCCGTTATGAACTCGAAAAAAATTCTACTTTGTGCGTGGGGATTAGGAAAAGCGAGTATTGTGCAAAAAGCGGTGGAAGGTCCTATCACCAACGATTTACCCGCCAGCCTGTTACAACGTCATAAAAATACGGAATTTTTTATAGATTTCCCG
>JBILDL010000028.1:0-11130 GCA_044352635.1 Saprospiraceae bacterium
GTTCCATTTTATCATTGTAATAAAGGATCTCTTCTCCGATGGTTTTATGTTCAGACTGGTTATAAACCTGTACTCCAAAAGCATATTGTTACCAGGTACTTAGAAACATTGCGTTCATTTCCTGTAAGTTACGATGGAAAAGGATTAGATTTTTTTATTTCTGATGAAGAAACTATGCTTCAACAGAAACCTTATATAGTTTTAGTTTTAGGTGCTGCACATTTTACAAAAAGAATACCCTTTGAAAAATGGAAGCAGATTATATCCTCTTTTCATACCCATTCTTTGGTTTTAATTGGCGGAAAAGAAGATGTTAACCTGGGAAAAGCATTGAAAGGATCCTTTGAAAATAAGGTAATTAACAGATGCGGAGAAACAGATGTATTAACATCTGCTTTATTAATGAAAAATGCAGAACTGGTAATTACCGGGGATACGGGAATGATGCATATTGCCGCTGCCTTGAGAAAACCAGTAGTCAGTATTTGGGGCGGAACCATTCCTGAGTTTGGATGGCTTCCTTTTTATCCTGAAGGAATGAATAGAAACAAGACGATTCAGGTGGAAAATCTTTCTTGCAGGCCTTGTAGCCGTTTTGGTAGATCGGAATGTCCCAAAAAACATTTTCGTTGTATGAACGAAATTTCCGCCAGTTCCGTTTATGAACAAGGACAAATATTACTTAAACACAATTATAGTTAATGCCTATTTAGGTATATTCTTTAATTTTTGATAAACTAATCTGTTCTTTTTGCTTAAAGTCTATTAAATTGCAGACAATCTTTAAAAGCTGATTAGTCAAATATACTGATTATGAATAACTGCATTGTACAAATTTTGCCAAATGACCACCTGATTTCTGTTAAAATTAAGTATCTTGTTCGATCCTTTTTTTTACTTAGTTGTTTGGTAGTCAATACTTTAAATAGTCAGGATATACATTTTTCCCAATTCAATTTTTCGCCATTAACGCTTAATCCGGCGCTAACAGGTGCTTATGAAGGTACGGCTAGAATTGGTGGTATTTATCGTGATCAATGGAGAACCGTATTAGCTAATCCCTATAAAACGCCTTCTTTTTATATAGATGCGCCTATTATCAAGGGCCTTCGTTCAAAAGATTGGGTAGGGGTAGGTATGACGGTGGTTAGTGATGAAGCGGGTAGTACTGAATTAAAAACAGGAGGATCTTATCTCTCAGCTGCCTATCACCTTGCATTGGATGGTAAAAGAAATAAAATGTTAACCATTGGATTTCAAGGTGGGAGGTTTCAGCGAAGTGTCAATATGAACAGTCAGGAATTACGCTTTGCCGATGAGTTGCCTAAAGAAATTGGTGGTGGTGGCCTGGGTATTGGTGCCGGAGCAAATAGAGATATTCAAGAGGAAGTAAACTTTTTTGACTCTGGTATTGGTCTTCTTTATAGAACGAAACTGGCGGAAGGAAATTCCCTGGATTTGGGCTTCTCTGCTTATCATGTTATTGGAGGCAGATATGGACTTATTCAAAATACAAAGGATGTTGTTGAGCCTCCAAAACCAGGGGGTAAGATTAAGAATACGAATACAAAAAGACCAATGAGATTAACTTTACACGGAACATATCTGCGTAATTTGTCAGAAAGTTTATTTGTAGAGCCATCTTTTATGATGCAAAGTACAGGAGGTGCCACAGAATTAGCTTTGCAATTGCTTTTTGGAATGCCTATCAAAGAAAACATAAAACTACGGTTTGGTCCGGGGTATAGACTTGGCGATGCCGGCCAATTATTTCTGGGCTTAGATTATGATCAGTTTAGAGCGGGAATTAGCTACGATATAAATGTTTCTTCCTTAAGGAGTGCCTCAAAATATCAGGGAGGTTTTGAAATAGGTGGTTATTATATCATAAAGATTTATTCCAAAAAGGAAGTGCCTACCAGAATTTTATGTCCTCATTTATAATGTTATGTACAAAAAATTAAAAAGATTCATGCAATCTATCCCAACCAAAAGCCTTATTTTTTTGGGCGTAATTCTGCTCGTTATCGTAGCTGTGAATCCTTCATTTTCCCAACCAATCAGAGGAGCATCTTATGATAGGACACTACAGGTAGCCCGTGAAAAATGGGCAGAACAAGATTATGTAAATGCGCTGGATCATTTTGAAATGGCTTTTGAAGCCAAAAAAGATGAAAGCCTTCTGCCTGATATGGCCGAGCTTTATTTGCAAATTCGCGATTACTCTTCAGCGTCCAAAACGTATGCTAAAATCTTAAAAAAAGATAAAGAGAAAAAATGGGACCACCTTCGTTTTAATTACGCGAAGGCCTTAAAAATGACAGGTAATTACGAAGAGGCTATCGTCGAGTTTCAAAAATTCCTAACCGTTGTTTCGAGTGATACGCTAAGAAAATTTACTGAAAATGAAATAACAGGGGCAGAATTTGGAAGAGAACTTGCTGAAAAAGAGGATGTTATTGAATTGACCAGACTTTCAGCCGTTATTAATACGCCTTTTTCAGATTATTCGCCAGCTTTTAGCAGGGAAGGGAATTTATACATTTCTAGTTTTATGGCTAAAGATGTGATTGTTTTGGATTCATCGGCTAAAGATTTTCATGCTAAGATTTATTATGCTAAAAAAAATGAGGAAACAGGGGTTTGGGGGAAACCCGAAGCGTTGAAAGCAAACATAAACAGACCTGAAATTCATAATGTCAACGTAAGTATTTCTCCTGACGGTAATAAACTTTATTTCAACAGGCAAGTATTGCAGGGAAATGAAGTAGTAGAAAGTCAATTATTTTACAGTGTTGGTGGTGACGGGGCATGGAAAGGAGCAAAGGAAATTGTTGGTATTGACCCGGAATATAGGGCAAGACACCCTTTCCCAGGGGAGCTTTTTGGAAGGGAAGTACTTTTCTTCTCTTCTGATATTCCCGGAGGTTTCGGTGGCGCAGATTTATATTACGCTCCTCAAAAATCAGAGGGTGTTTATGGAGATCCAGTGAATCTGGGACCTAAAATTAACACTTTAGGTGATGAGGTTACTCCTTATTATTATAATGGTACCCTTTATTTTAGTTCAAATATGCATCCAGGATTAGGTGGATATGATATATTTTATTCCTTTTGGAATGGCCAGAATTGGAGCGATCCGCTGAATATGTCTAAAGGGTTTAATTCTCCGCAGGATGATCAATATTTTAGACTGGATGCCGATGGTTATAATGGTCTTCTTACCTCCAACAGACCTGCAGGAAAATCGGTAAGGGCAAAAACCTGTTGTGAGGATATTTACTCTTTTACCATAGAAAAAATCAAGGCGGACTTAGTGGTTGGAACCTTTAATAGCGGTAGGCAGGCATTGAAAGGGGTAACGGTGATGATTATACCCAAGCCTGGTGGAGATCCTCAAACCATTCAGAATGATAAGGGAAACAAATTTGATTTTAAACTGGAATTGGAGAAATCCTATAGGATTATTGCTACTCACCCTAATCATTTTCCAGATACGGCCGTTATAAATACGCTAAATCTAAAAGCAAATAAATCTTTCACCCAGCGCTTATATTTAAAACCTATACCTATTCCCGTGCCTGAATATGATACTATTCTTTCAGAGAAGGCTATCGTAATGGAAAATATATTGTATGAGTATGGCGATGATAAAATTTTACCAACAGCTGAGCCTGATTTAAATTTCCTCCTCGAAATTATGAATCAATACCCCGATTTAATTATTGAGCTGAGTTCACATACAGACAATAGAGGAAATGATGAGTTTAATAAGGCATTATCTCAAAGAAGAGCAGAGTCGGCTAAACAATGGTTGCTAAAAAAAGGGATAAATCAAACCAGGATCAAAGCAGTTGGTAACGGGGAGAATGTTCCAAAGGTAGTGGATGACAGGTTGGCTAACAAACATCCGGAATTTCTGCCAGGGGATGTTTTTTCAGGAGAATACATAAATAAACTGGAAACTGAAGAAGATAAAGAACTCGCCCACGCTCTGAACAGGCGTACTGAATTTAAAATCATTGGTGGCCCCAAAGTGATTACCGTTAAAAGTACGCGGTTATTGAAAAGGGAGGCTACCACTGCGGCAGACAAATCGACAGGAGCCGTGAAGCCGCGCGGTGATTCTATACCTAACATTCACCCTTTTTCAACGTTAGCAGGTAAAAAAATATACAAGGGAGTACCAATACTTGATTTTACGATAAGGGAAACAAATTTTGGAACCGTTACAAGAGGTGAAAAAAGAGAATTTACTTATGAATTCCAAAATATTGGAGATACAAAAGCGGAAATTGATCTTATCTCTGCTTGCGAATGTACAACTACTGAGTATAATGCCCAGTCGATTCCGCCAGGTGGAAAAGGCACCATTAAAGTAATTTTTGATAGTAAAGACAAAGTTCAGGGAGAAACCATTGTTATTGATATCTTTTTGAAAAATACAGAGCCAGGAACAGAAAGGCCCATTATAGAAAAGTTAAAATATAAATTTGAAATAAAATAGGGGTAATCTCGAAGAGATATATTCTTTACAGACTAAAAGAAAAGGTTGAACGCGCGTAAAAAACGGTTCAACCTTTTTTGCTAATTTAGATTTTTTCTAAATTAAATAATGTAGGTTAATTTTGTTGTGATAATCTCCATTTGGATAGAAAGGTATTTATATTTGCGCCTTTATATTAGTTCAATAAAGGCACTATACGTATGAATCGTGGAAAATTTTTATTCTTGTCCCTTTCTTTGTTATTGAGTAGTTTAACGGAAGTTACTGCACAGACAAATGGTGAAGGATCTCAATTTTTATTAAACAGCCTTTTTGTGATAGCTGCGTTAGTATTTTTTGCTATAGTTATACAAGTTTCAGACAACTTGATGGCTATTGAGGCAAAAAGAATTGGTGCGGACAAAGAAGGTAATCATTTTGGTTTAATGCCAAGATTTTATGAATTGGTCGGAACAAAGTTACCTGCCTATTTGAAAAATGAAAAGGTAATTATTTCAAAGAAGGGGTTTGACATTCCCTTAGAGGGTAAAGCTGAAGCTGAAAACTTAAAAGTTTCAGTGCATAGGTTTGCTGTTAATCCTGCCAATTTCAAGGGTATTTCCCCCATACCAAAAGTGGTGGTTGAAATTGGTGATAGCGTTAAGGCGGGTGATCCTATTTTTTATGACAAATCTCAGCCAGATTTCATTTTTAGTTCTCCGGTGAGTGGTGAAATAGTAGAGATTAAAAGAGGGGAGAAAAGAGCTATCAATGAAATAATTATTTTAGCAGATAAAACCCAGCAGTTCAAAACATTTGAAAAACCTAATATTGCAACGGTTTCAAGAGAAGAATTAGTGAAAAGTCTGGCATCTTCGGGTTTGATGACCTTGTTCTTGCAGAGACCATTCAATATTTTACCTCACTTAGATATCGTTCCAAGAGATATTTTTATTTCTACTTTTGACACAGCACCTCTGGCACCTGATTTGGGTTATGCATTAAAGGGTCAGGAGATTGCTTTTCAAGCTGGTTGTGAAACTTTGAGTAAATTAACATCAGGCAAAGTATATTTAGGTTTAGACGGAAATGGTGATTCTGATGTAGAATCTATTTTCACGGGTGTTACTGGGGTGGAAAAATATTATTTCAGAGGAAAACACCCTATTGGCAATGTTGGCGTACAAATACACCATATCAAGCCAATAGCACCCGAAGATAAAGTATGGACTATAAATGTTCAGGATGTTGCTATCATCGGTAAATTTATGTTAGAAGGTATAGTTGATCAGTCAAGAACATTAGCTATTACTGGTGCTGAATTAAAGAACACCGGGTATGCTAAAGTTCCTTTTGGTGCATCAATTAGCGATCTTCTTAGTTCAGAAGAAGTTACTGAAGACCATAGAATTATATCTGGCGACGTTCTTTCAGGTACAAAAGTTTCAAAAGAAGGTTTTGTTGGTTTTTATGACGATCAGGTGACTGTAGTTGAGGAAGGTAATAAATATGAATTATTTGGTTGGTTATTGCCCCTTGACATGAGACCATCCGTTTCTAAAACATTCCCAGGTACTTTATTGGGGGGTGTTGCTTCCGCTGCTAACACCAACAATAGAGGAGAAAAAAGAGCCTTTGTAGTAACTGGAGAGTATGACAACTTACTTCCGATGGATATTTTACCACAACAATTGTTTAAAGCGATAGTGGTAAATGATGTTGAAAAAATGGAGAATCTTGGTATTCACGAATTAGTGGAGGAAGATGTTGCCTTATGTGAATTCGCATGTACTTCTAAGCAACCACTACAATCTATTCTAAGAAGTGGTTTAGAGGTAATAAAGGCTGAAGGTTAAAAATTTTAAACATAGTCATTAAAAGATATGAAAAATTCGTTATTGTCATTTTTTTTAAAAATTGAGCCGGATAAAAAGAAATCTCCATTTCTGCATACGCTGTATGACGGTTTCTTCACTTTTGCGTTTGCTCCTAACCACGTAACAAAAGGTGGGGTTCATGTCCGTGATGGCATGGATTTAAAACGACTTATGTTTCATGTTGTTATCGCATTGCAGTTGTGTTACCTTTTTGGAACTTATAATATCGGACAGCAGCATTTTTCTGCATTGGGTATGTACGAAGGATTTTTAGAAGGTTTCCATTTAAAAATATTTTATGGACTGGTTCAAATTCTCCCCTTGTTTGTGGTGGCTAACGTGGTTGGATTAGGTATTGAATTCTTCTATGCCTATAAAAAAGGTCATGGTATCGAGGAAGGTTTCCTTGTGTCTGGTGCATTAATACCTTTAGTAATGCCACCGGCATTACCTTTATGGATCCTGGCTATTTCTGTAGCTTTTGCAGTAATTATCGGCAAAGAAGCCTTTGGTGGAACAGGTATGAACGTTCTAAATATTGCCCTTCTTTCCAGAGTATTTATTTTCTTTGCTTATCCAACCTATATTTCTGGTGATGATTGTTGGGTTGCTGGTCTGGAGAAAGTTGATGGAGTATGGACTGCAAGCTACAATGGATTTGTGACAGGTATTTTAAACCCTGTCTTTGAATCATTTGGATGGGCAACCTACCAAAATGGACTTGTAGTAGTAGATGGCTATAGTGGGGCAACGCCTCTTAGCTTAGCCGCTAAAGGAGGCTGGGAAGGAGTTTTAACTCGTTTTACACCAGAACAGATGTTTTGGGGAAATATACCTGGCTCCATCGGAGAAACACATAAATTATTCATTATTTTAGGAGCTGGTTTTCTTATTTATTTAGGAATTGCTTCCTGGAGAATAATGGTTTCAATGGTATTTGGTTTAGTAATTACAGGTTTGTTGTTTAATATGTGGAATGCTACACCAGCCATGGATGTACCATGGTACCAACACTTTTCTATGGGTAGTTTCCTTTTTGCTATGGCATTCATGGCAACGGATCCTGTTACTGCTTCGGCAACTAACAGAGGTAAATTAATATATGGTTTTTTAATTGGTTCCATTGGTTTGGTCATTCGTGTGTTAAACCCGGCTTACCCAGAAGGTTGGATGTTAGCTATTCTCTTCATGAA
This sequence comes from Saprospiraceae bacterium, assembly GCA_044352635.1. Lineage (GTDB taxonomy): Bacteria > Bacteroidota > Bacteroidia > Chitinophagales > Saprospiraceae > BJGN01. Next base: position 7,557 of record JBILDL010000028.1, read on the forward strand.
TGTCTTTGCCCCACTCATTGATCATTTCGTTGTGGAGGGTCATATTGCGAAAAGAAAATCCAGATTATCCAAATTGGCTAATTCTTAAGAATTTTATTCTAAAAACTCAAAAACAATTCTTATGGAAAGTAGTAATAAATATATCATTACCTTCATCATTATAATGACCGTTGTTGCGGCTGTGTCCCTGGCTGGCATGAGAGAACTTACTTTATCTGCCTCTACAAAAAACGAGGAAATTTTCAGTAAAAGATCAGTTCTTTTAACGGTAAATGATTATTTGGGAAAAGGCCTTAATGTTAATGATTTGTCAGACGACGAAGTATTAAAAATGTTCAACGAACAAGTTGAACAAGTGGTATTGAATATAAATGGTGAGGTTGTTCCAAATGTTTTGGCTGAAAAAATTGATTTGTCAGTTGAAAAGAAAAAAGCTGAAGCGGATAGATTATTACCACTTTTCGTTTTCAAAAATGAAAAGGAAAAATTTTATATCTTAAGTGTTCGTGGAAGTGGTCTTTGGGATGAGATTTGGGGTAATATTGCAGTAAAATCGGATCTAAATACCATTGCTGGAGTTACTTTTGATCATAAGGGTGAAACACCGGGTTTGGGCGCAGAAATTAAGGACAATCCTGCTTTTCCGGGTCAGTTTATTGGTAAACAAATTTTCAAAGACGGTGAGGTGGCCGTTCTTGTAAGAAAAGGAGGTAGTCAGGACAAAACGTACGAAGTGGACGGTATTTCAGGAGCTACCATTACTTGTGATGGTGTCACAGAAATGCTTCAAAGGGGAATAGCTTACTATTTACCTTATTTGGAAACCATAGAAAACTAAATAAAGCTGTTAAATACTTAAATTTACTGAAAATGGCAGAGATATTAGAAAAAGTTAAAATCGAGGAAAAAGAACCTTTCTTCGGTCCTAAAGAAAAGAAGTTGCTATTGGATCCGTTAATGGATATTAATCCCATTACGGTTCAGATTCTTGGCGTTTGTTCCGCGTTAGCTATAACCTCATTGGTTTATCCATCGATAGTTATGGCTATTTCAGTAACCTTAGTTACTGCATTCTCCAATTTTTTTACTTCTTTAGTAAGAGAATATATTCCTAAGCAGGTAAGGATGATTGTTCAACTAGTAATTATTGCCACCTTGGTAACGATAGTTGAACTTGGTCTGAAAGCACTTAATTTCCCAATCTGGAAGCAATTATCTGTTTACATTGGTTTAATTATTACCAATTGTATTGTAATGGGGCGTTTAGAGGCTTACGCAATGGCAAATAAGCCTTGGCGTTCTTTTCTGGATGGTATAGGAAATGGTCTTGGTTATGGAGCTATTTTGGTGATAGTGGCTATAATTAGGGAGATTTTAGGAAAAGGAACTTTATTCGCGGGAAGCCCTGTTGAAATAAAGATTATTGGAAACAACGCAACCTACCTAATAGATACAACTACAAGTACTATGTTTGGCTGGTATGCAAACAACAATCTTATGGTTCTTCCAGCAGCGGCTTTGTTTATTATAGGTATATTAATTTGGATTCACAGAACGATTAATCCAAAATTAGTAGATATATCCTAGGTTCCAATCATTAATTCCCCTTCAATTAAAAGAAATAAAATGGGCGATTTTCTAAATGTTTTCATTAAAACAGCCTTCGTAGAAAATATGATACTTTCCTATTTTCTTGGCATGTGTTCCTACCTTGCTGTTTCCAAATCGGTTAAAACAGCTTTGGGCTTGGGTATAGCTGTTATTTTTGTACTCGGCATTACTATGCCAATGAATTGGTTGATTAACGAATATCTACTCAAAGAAACGGGTTTCTTTGGTATGGATTTGACTTTCCTAAGATTCATTTTGTTCATTGCTGTTATCGCTGCATTAGTGCAGCTTGTTGAAATGGTAGTTGAAAAATTTTCTCCTTCTCTTTACAATGCATTAGGTATTTTTTTACCGCTTATTACAGTGAACTGTGCTATTCTTGGTGGTTCACTTTTTATGATATCAAGAGAATTGAATCTCACAAAATCTGTTGCTTTCGGTTTGGGTGGCGGTTTCGGCTGGTTTCTTGCCATCGTGGCATTAGCAGCTATTCGTGAAAAAATTCAATATTCCAATGTTCCTCCCGCTTTGCGTGGTTTAGGTATGGCTTTCATACTTACTGGCCTGATGGGAATGGCATTCATGAGTTTAATGGGAATTGATCCTGCAGCCTTCACAAAATAAATAAAAGCTATGTTCACAAGTTTTATGGTTTTGATGACTTCTAATTCTTTTCTCTTCCTTGCTGGTCTTCAGACGATTTTAATGGCTACTTTCGTTTTTACGTTGGTAATTCTTGTCCTTTCGTTGATGCTTATAGTGGCTCGCCAAAAACTGGTGGCTCAAGGAGATGTAAAAATTATTATCAATGGGAATGAGGATGCTCCTCTTTTTGTTAAACAAGGTAGTTCTCTGCTTTCTTCTTTAGCAGACAATAATATTTTCTTGCCTTCTGCTTGTGGTGGTGGTGGAACTTGCGCTATGTGTGAGTGCCACGTTCCAAGTGGTGGTGGTGATGTGCTTCCTACTGAATTAAATCACTTGACTAGAAAGGAAGTAGCTGAACATAAGCGTCTTGCCTGTCAGGTAAAGGTGCGCCAAGATATGGAAATCCATATCCCAGAGGAGATTTTTGGTATTAAAAAGTGGGAGTGTGAAGTAGTTTCAAATTATAATGTATCTACCTTCATTAAAGAATTTGTAGTTAAACTTCCTGATGGTGAAACATTAGATTTCGAATCAGGTGGCTATATTCAAATCGATGTTCCAAAAATCGAAGTTGATTTCAGTAAATTCGACATCACTTCTCATCCAAAAATGGGCAAAAAATCTGATGTTTTTAAAGATGAATGGGATAAATTTAACTTATGGAGCCTTAAAATGGTGAATAAGGAAGAACAATTCCGAGCCTACTCTATGGCTAATCATCCTGCAGAAGGTAATATTGTTATGTTGAATATCCGTATTGCTACTCCTCCCTGGGACAGATCAGCAAATGGCTGGATGAAATTAAATCCCGGTGTTTGTTCATCTTATGTTTTTGGTTTGAAGCAAGGTGATAAGGCTACTATCTCTGGTCCTTATGGTGAGTTCTTTATTAAACCTACTGAAAAGGAAATGATTTATATTGGTGGTGGTGCTGGTATGGCTCCTTTGAGATCCCATATTTTTCACTTATTCCATACCTTGAAATCTAATAGAAAGGTTTCTTATTGGTATGGTGGTCGTTCCTTAAGAGAACTTTTTTACATAGATGATTTTAGAAATATTGAAAAGGAGTTCCCTAATTTTACTTTTCATATTGCCCTGTCTGAACCTATGCCTGAAGATAACTGGACTGGTTTTACTGGTTTCATTCACAACGTGGTACTGGAGAATTACTTAAAAAATCATCCAGAGCCAGAAGAGATTGAGTACTATCTTTGTGGACCTCCATTAATGCTTTCTGCCGTTCAAAATATGCTTTCTAATATGGGTGTTCCCGATGAAAATGTAGCTTTTGACGACTTTGGTAGTTAACTAT